>UQHH01000011.1 GCA_900540865.1 uncultured Oscillospiraceae bacterium | reverse complement strand
CCTTTCTGCCTTCTAGCGAATTTCCTAAACAGTAACTTTCGCTATCTTCTTCTGCATATCGAGCGCGTCTTTCATATTGATTTCTCCGTTTCCATCAAAATCATAAAGCAAAAGCATAAAAGGATCTTCTGTAACCCAAATTTTTGCAAGGCGTTTCTGCACAGTTAAAACATCGCTTATTTCTACTTTTCCATTCCTGTCTAAATCCCCTGGCTGGTAAACTTTCGGATAAGGAGTCCCAGGATGAGGTTGACTGCACCACTGCGCTATTTCGTCTACATTTATCACTCCCGCGTTATGCGCATCTTTTAAAGTGAAAACCTGCCCATTTTTCTCCGTGTATATCCCAATTTCATATGGATAATGATAATTTAACGAAAAAAATATGTGATTTCCTATCCGTTCATAAGACCAGGCAGGCTGCCCTAAATCTTGCGAAAACACAGCCCAACCGTTAGAGTAGAGCATGAATGAAATTTTTTCATTGCTATTAGGCCATCCATGTTCATCCAAATATGCATTAAACTTCCTCTGCAGTGCCTCCATATCCGGCTGCGTCGGTTCCTCCGCGCTTGCCGCCGCTACGCAAGAGAAAGCAAGCAGCAAAACCGCCAGCATCATACAAAGTAATTTTTTTATCTTTTTCATAATCAAGCCCTTCTTTCGTCGTTTTACAAAGTTATATTTATGTACAATACGGAAATTTTATCCAATCCGCATTATTATTATAGCAATAAATAAAGTTTTTGTAAATAAAAATACCCTGTTTTTTCAAGAAACAGGGCGGAAAAATTATTCTAAATTTATATTTATTTTTATTAGACAAGCACGCTCAAGCAGCAACTTTCGCGATTTTTTTCTGCATGTCCAGAACGTCATTCACATTAATTTTCCCGTTGCTGTCAAAATCATAAAATGCCAAATCAATAAATTCAATTATCACATCTTGTTTTGCAATTACTTTTTGTACTTTTAATACATCGCTTACTGAAACTGTACCGTCTAAGTCTATATCTCCGGGAAAATAAACTTCAATATGGGAATGCTCTGTTTTTCCGGCTAATTCATCCAAATTAAATGTTCCCGTTTCATATGTATCCTTTAACGTGTAAACTTTCCCGCCTTTCTCTGCGTACAAGCCAATTTTATAAGGGTGGCAATATGAAGACTGCACAAACACATATTTTCCTATACGCTCCGATACATATGCCGGTTCTATTGCACCCGCTGTTCCATAAAAAACAGTCCAGCCGTTAATTTCAGCAATATATTCTACAGTCGAGTCCTCTATACCGTTAAATTCATGCGCTGCCCCCTGTTCGTCCAAATACGCAATAAACTTTTGATGCAATTCCTCCATATCCGGCCCTGCCGGTTCCTCCGCGCTTACCGCCGCTACGCAAGAGAAAGCAAGCAGCAAAACCGCCAGCATGATACACAGTAATTTTTTTATCTTTTTCATAACCAAGCCCCTCTTTCGTCGTTTAAAACTTTATTTGTGTCAGACAAAAATATTATTATAATTCAATAATAATTATAACTTATAAAAGCTTTTTTGTAAATAAAAATACCCTATCTTTTTGAAGCAGGGTAAAGTTATCATTTTAGTCATTATATAATTTTTATGTTTTAAATTAATACCGCAGATTAAAACCCGCAGTACAACAAAAAAAGGAGGGTGTCCCCTCCTTTCATAATACACGCCTAACTTTTTAAAAAAACAGCTTTTTCAAGTCCTCCAAATTATACGGTGTTTGCTGGTAAACGTAGTAGTTGAGCCAGTTTGTATAGAGCAAAGACGCGTGCCCGCGCCAGTTCATCGGCGGGGTAGCGGACGGGTCGCCGTCAGGGAAATAGTTGTACGGAACCTGCGGGTTGCTCCCCTTCTTCTGGTCGCGGAAGTATTCCGTCGCAAGGGTGTTCCTGTCGTATTCCGCATGGCCCAAAATAAAAAACTGCCTGCCGTCCTTATTACAAATTACGGCCACGCCCGCCATCCTGGAGGTCGCCAGTACCTCAAGCTCATCGTGCTGCTCTATGTCCTCGCGCCATACGCCCGTATAGCGCGAATGCGGCATGGGAAACCGGTCGTCAAACCCGCGCATAAGCGGATGGCTCGGGTTTAAAACCCTGTGGCTGTATATTCCGCTGAGCTTTTCTCCCAGTTCGCGCTTCGGAACTCCAAAATGATAATAAAGCCCCGCCTGCGCGCCCCAGCAGATATGGAACGTGGAATAGACGTTCTTTTTTCCCCATTCCATAATGGAGCACAGCTCTTCCCAGTAGTCGACCTGCTCAAAATCGAGCAGCTCCACCGGCGCGCCGGTAATAATCATGCCGTCATAGCTGTTATTTTTAATTTCGTCAAACGTTTTATAGAACGTTGTGAGATGACGCTGCGACGTGTTTTTCGACACGTGGCTTGCCATCTGCAAAAGCTCGATGTCCACCTGAAGGGGGCTGTTTCCGAGCAAACGCAGCAGCTGCGTCTCGGTCTCTACCTTGGTGGGCATCAGGTTGACAATCACGATTTTCAAGGGGCGGATATCCTGCGTCAGCGCCCGCTGGTCCGACATGACGAAAATGTTCTCCGATTCTAAAATTTTCCTTGCGGGCAGGTCGTCTTTAATCCTGATAGGCATCCGCGGCACCCCTTTCTATTATATATAGGACTCGCTTTCTTTTATCAATATGCCTTGCCCCAGTAGAGCATGCTTTTCGCGGGCTTTCCGCAGCAAACGCAGGTGTCAGACAGATTCTCCTGCTCAAACGGGATACAGCGCGAGCCTACGCCCGTTTTTTCCTTTACGGTATCCTCGCACGCCTCGTCGCCGCACCACATTGCTTTGATGAAGCCGTCGCCCTTTTCCTCGAGCGTTTTCGTAATCTCATCCATCGAGGTACAAGCGTATGTTTTGTTTTCCCTGTTCTCAAGCGCCTTTTGGTAAATGCCGTCGTGTACCTCTTTGAGCTTCGCCTCGACCGCTGCTTCCAGCTCATCGAGCGATACGACCGTTTTCTCACGGTTGTGGCGCGTTACGAGCACACACTGGTTGTTTTCAATGTCGCGCGGGCCAAGCTCAATACGAACCGGCACGCCCTTCATCTCATACTCAGAAAACTTCCAGCCCGGGCTGTTGTCGCTGTCGTCCACCTTTACGCGTACAGATTTTTCAAGCCTTTCCTTAAGCTCCGCCGCTTTTTCCAGTACGCCGCCCTTATGCTGGGCAATCGGGATAATAACCGCCTGAATGGGGGCAACCGCCGGCGGAAGCACCAGGCCGCTGTCGTCGCCGTGCGTCATGATGACGGCGCCGATGAGCCTTGTCGTCACGCCCCAGGAGGTCTGGAACGGATGCACCTGCTTATTTTCTTTGTCCGTATAGGTAATATCGAACGCCTTTGCAAAGCCGTCGCCGAAATAGTGGGACGTACCGGCCTGCAGCGCCTTACCGTCGTGCATGAGCGCTTCAATGGCATAGGTCGCCTCCGCGCCCGCAAATTTGTCGCTGTCCGTCTTTCTGCCCTTTACAACCGGCATACAAAGCGAATTTTCACAGAAATCGGCATAAACGTTCAGCATGCGCTCCGTTTCTTCCACCGCTTCTTCCGAGGTCGCGTGAATCGTGTGGCCCTCCTGCCAGAGAAATTCCCTGCTGCGCAGGAAGGGGCGCGTCGTCTTTTCCCAGCGCACGACGCTGACCCACTGGTTATAGAGCTTGGGCAAATCGCGCCAGCTTTGGATAATATTCGCGTAATGCTCACAAAAAAGCGTTTCAGAGGTCGGACGCACACACAGCCGGTCCTCCAGCTTTTCCTCGCCGCCGTGCGTTACCCAGGCAACCTCAGGCGCAAAGCCCTCTACATGGTCTTTTTCCTTCTGGAGAAGGCTCTCGGGAATGAACATCGGCATGCACACGTTTTCGTGGCCCGTCGCCTTGAACATGCCGTCGAGGATGCGCTGGATGTTCTCCCAAATCGCATAGCCGTACGGGCGAATCACCATACAGCCCTTTACGCTCGTATATTCAATCAGCTCCGCTTTTTTTACAATGTCCGTATACCATTTGGCAAAATCCTCGTCCATCGGGGTAATTGCCTCAACCAATTTCTTATCCGCCATATTGTACGCGCCCTTTCCCTGTAGCATTTTTCAGAAAACGCCATAATATTTGTATTATACCGAATGCGCCCTGCTTTTTCAATATCTAAATTCTATACCAAAGAGGAACGCGCCTTGTCAAAACGGGCAATTGACGATGTTGGTTACGATACCTGCTTCTGTTATGTCTAGAATTCCATAGGTCGCGTATGCCCCATGCAGGCTGCCCGGGTTCATAACGTACAGCCCGTCGTCGTAGTCGGTCATCGCGTTGTGCGTATGCCCGAACAGCAGGATGTCGGCTTTTTGCTCCCTCGCGGCCATATATGCGCTGTAATAGCCCATCTTAACCTGATAAAGATGGCCGTGGGTCGCAAATATCCTTTTCCCCGCTATCTGCAGCGTCTGCACTGCCGGCAAATCAGAGCCCCAGTCACCGTTGCCGCGCACACGCACAATCATTTTTTCGGGAAAATCCGTTACAAGCTGCATCGACTGCTGTTCCCCGTCACCCAGGTGAATGACAATCTCCGCCTTCGGCTGCGCCGTCACAACCCGCTGCAGGGTAAAATAGTCTCCGTGCGTATCTGAGACGACAAGAATCCTCATAATCGTTCTCCTTTGAAAGTATAAATAAAAAACGGCCGGCATAAGTATATGCTGTAGCCTTATTTTTTGAACAGGTGGTGTTTTTATGCCAAACAAAGACAACAATGAAAATCTGCAGGACCTCATCAATACGGCGTCACAGCGGCTCGGCACGACGCCGGAGAATTTAAAGCAGGCAAGCCAGCAGGGTAACGTACAGAATCTTTTAAACCAGCTCGACGGCGAGCAGGCAAAAAAAGTCCAGCAAATATTGAACGATAAGGAAGCCTCGCAAAAGCTTCTCAACTCACCCCAGGCGCAGGCGCTTTTAAAAAAGCTGATGGGCGGCGGCAAGTAAACCTATCTTGTATTGACGCAGTATGGAATGCGGGAATCGCCGAAGGAGTGATACAATGGACGATTTGACAGATAAGATATCAAAGATGCTCAGCGACCCGGAAACCATGGAGCAAATCAAAGGGCTCGCCGGTATGCTCGGACAGAATAATTCGTCGCAGGAACCCTCCGGCGCACTTCCCGCGGCTGCTTCCACAGAGCAGGGCGCTTCGGAAAACAGCAAGGGCGGCGGACTCGATTTGTCCGCCCTGTCCGGCCTTTTGTCGGGTGCCGCGGGCGAAAAAAAGGGCGGCGGGCCTGACCTATCCGCCCTGTCCGGCCTTTTGTCGGGCGCCGCAGGCGAAAAAAAGAGCGGCGGGCCTGACCTGTCTGCCCTGTCCGGCCTTTTGTCGGGCGCCGCAGGCGGGAAAAAAGGCGGCGGGCTGCTGGGGGCGGGCGATCTGCTTTCCGGCCTGTCAGGAGATACGCTACAGTCGATTATGCGGATTCTCCCCATGCTCAGCGAGGTAAACAAAGAAGACGACACCTCGCGTCTGCTCAATGCCCTGCGCCCGTTTTTAGGGCCTGACCGGCGCAAAAAGCTCGATGAATCCGCAAAAATGCTACATATGATGAAGCTGCTTCCCCTGCTCAAGGGATTGCAGCTTTAGAGGTGATTGGTGTGAGAGAGCAGTCCGGCGATATGGACCGTATCCAGCAGGACGCCATGCGGCGTATGCAGGAGATGCAGGCGCGCGCAAAAAACCAGCCGCCGCGCGCGGGGCAGCAAAATACACAGCAGGGGAACATGGGGCACAGCCCTCATAATCCGCAGGCGCCGCAAAGAAGCGCACAGCACGGCGTCGCTCCTCCTTTACAAAGAGAAACTCCTCCGGTAAAAACGCCGGAGGAAAAAAAGCCCGTGGTGGCAGCGCATACGCATAACGACCTGCTCGGCAGCTTATTCGAGGACAAGGAGCGCAGCCTGATTTTAATTCTTATCCTTATTCTGTCGAGTGAAAAAGCCGACAGCAGCCTCATCCTTGCGCTGATGTACCTAATTATTTAGGTCAACGGATTTGTCCGTCGCCTTTGATGATGTATTTCATGGAGGTCAGCTCATTGAGGCCCATCGGCCCCCTTGCGTGCAGTTTTTGGGTTGAAATGCCGATTTCAGCGCCCAGCCCGAACTGCGCGCCGTCTGTAAAGCGCGTGGAGGAATTCACATAAACGGCGGCGCTGTCCACGCGCGCCGTAAACTCACGGGAAGCGCGGTAATCGCTTGTGATGATGCACTCGCTGTGCCCGCTGGAATATTTCGCGATGTGGTCGATTGCCTCGTCCATGCTGTCCACTACTTTTACGGCAAGGATAAAATCGAGGTACTCCTTATACCAGTCGTCCTCCGACGCGGGAACGACGCTGTCCCCGAGAATTTTTCTCGTCCTTTCACAGCCGCGCAGCTCCACCTGCTTTTCGTCTAGCCTTGCCTTAATTTGGGGCAGGGCTTTTTCCGCAATGTCTTTGTGGAGCAGAATGGTTTCAATCGCGTTGCATACCGACGGGCGCGAGGTTTTCGCGTTATAAATAATGTCCGCCGCCATTTTAAGCTCGGCAGATTTGTCTACATATACATGGCAGTTGCCGACGCCCGTTTCAATTACGGGCACATGCGCGTTTTCAACGACCGCCTTAATCAGGCCCGCGCCCCCTCTTGGAATCAGCACATCGAGGTAATCGGTCAGCCCCATCATTTCAACGGATGACTGGCGGGTCGTGTCCTGGACAAGCTGGATGCAATCCTCGGGAAGCTCCGCTTCCTTTACCGCCGCGCGCATCACCTGGGCAATGCGCCGGTTAGAATGAATGGCCTCCTTACCCCCGCGCAGAATCACGGCATTTCCGGATTTCAGGCAGAGCGCGGCGGCGTCCGCCGTTACGTTCGGGCGCGCTTCAAAGATAATACCGATAACGCCCAGCGGAACGCGCACCTTCGTGACCTCCAGGCCGTTTTCAAGCGTACCGCCGCTTAAAACCGTTCCAATCGGGTCGGGTAAGGCGGCTACCTCCAGCACGCCGTTTGCCATACTCTCCACGCGTTCCGGCGTCAGGCGAAGCCTGTCGAGCAGTGACTGGGTGAGTCCCGCAGCCTTACCGTTTTCAATATCCTTATCGTTTTCCTCACGGATACCCGCACTGTTTTCCATTAGAGCAGCGGCGATTTTCTGCAATGCAAGGTTCTTTTTCTCTCCCGCTATGCTCAAAACGCGCGCGGCCTCCTTTGCGTTTTGCCCCATCTGTTCCAGTACCGTCATATCGCTCTTCCTTTCCAAAGGGTTTTTCTTATTTTTGTGCCAAAAACCTGGTGCCGACCGGCTTCTCTTCCAAAAGCTTATACAGGTTTTCCGGGTCTTCGCCGTTTATCACGCAGCACTCGATTCCAGCGGCTGTCGCGACCTGTGCAGCAAGCAGCTTTGTTCGCATACCTCCCGTTCCACGGTTAGAGCCGGTTCCCTCTGCCATTTGCTTAATCGTATCGTCTATCCGCTCCACCAGCGGGATAAGCTTTGCGTCTGGATGTGTTTTCGGGTTTTTGTCGAACAGGCCTTCAATATCGGTCAGGATAACGAGCCTGTCTGCTGAAATGATTTCCGCGACGATTGCGGAGAGCATATCGTTGTCTCCGAAATTTTCGCCGTCCAGCTCGTCGATGGCTACGGTATCGTTTTCGTTGACAATCGGGATAATCCCCATTTCCAGCAGCGTATGAAACGTATTGATAACGTTTTCCTTCGTATGTCCGTTTTCCACGATATTCCTTGTCAGGAGCACCTGCGCCACCGTATGGTTGTATTCGCCGAAAAATTTATCGTACATGAACATCAGCTCACACTGCCCGACGGCCGCGAGCGCCTGTTTTTTCCTTGTTTCCGAGGGCCGCGTTTTGAGCCCAAGCTTACCGATGCCAACTCCGATTGCTCCAGAGCTTACGAGCACGACGTCACAGCCGGAATTCTGCAGGTTGCACAGCACCTTGCAGAGCTGTTCGAGCCTGCGCAGGTTGAGCCTGCCGCTTTCATATGTAAGGGTCGAGGTGCCGACCTTCACTACTATTTTATGACAAGACATAGAATAACCTTCTCCCACGGTCAATAGTTTTTACGTACCCCCTGCGCGTCCAGCCCTTCGAGAAGCTTAAACGGCTAATCAATCAGCTCGGTTACGGCCGTGCGTTCCTTTTCAAAAAAAGAAAACGATGTCCGTACCCTTGCCAGTATTCCCGTTCCGTACAGCCGTAAACTCCCAGGCCCTGCGCTTCGCATAGATAATCCTGTGCCTGCCGTCCGCCGTGAACTGGGTAACATGCACGGAAATGAGCTAGCATACCGCGTTAGGAAATCGGCCTACAGAAACAGCGCCGCAGTATTTCATCTGCAAATGCCGCAATTTCACTCTTCTCCATTTGTTATGGTATGCGAACTCCTTTTAGTGCGTTCGGAAAGGCTGCTTTGAAAATCCTACCGCAATAACAGCGGCCCGGCTGTCCAGTCTGTAAACCGGCTTCGTTCCCGATTATAACACAGCCGCCGTCATACTTACAGCGTTTTCTGTAAAATATCAGCCTTCCTCGTTAAAACGCGCGAGAAACGCTTTTGTCCGGTCGTTCTGGGTATTTCCGAAAAGCTCCTGCGGCGTTCCGCTTTCGACAATTACGCCGTCATCCATAAAAATAACCCGGTCGGCGACATTGCGCGCAAACGCCATTTCATGCGTAACGACGACCATCGTCATCCTTTCGGCAGCGAGTGAACGGATTACCCTTAAAATTTCGCCGGTCAGCTCCGGGTCGAGCGCTGAGGTCGGCTCGTCGAACAGCAAAAGCTGCGGTTTGAGCGCAAGCGCGCGCGCAATCGAAACGCGCTGCTGCTGCCCGCCTGAAAGCTGGTGCGGGTAGGCGTCCGCCCTGTCGCGCAGGCCCATTTTGCCGAGCAGCTCATACGCCGCTTTTTCCGCTTCGTCCTTCGGCGTTTTTAACACGGTTACCGCCGCCTCCGTAATATTGCGCAAAACGGAAAAATGCGGGAATAAATTGAAGTTTTGGAATACCAATCCCAGGTTCAGGCCAATGCGGACGCAGGTTTTTTTATCGGCATACTGCGCCTTTCCATTCTCGCCGGTTTTCACAAGCGTCTCGCCGCAAATGACGATTTCGCCGCTGTCGATGGTTTCGAGCTGTGTAATGCAGCGCAGGAGCGTGCTCTTTCCTGAGCCGGACGGCCCGATAATCGCAAGCACCTCGCCCTCGTTTACATCGACCGAAATATCTTTGAGCACCTCAGTTTTTCCGAAGTCCTTCTTTATATTGTTTGCGCTGAGAATTTTCATCGTGCTTCTCCCTTCACATAAATCCTGTACGCCTTCTTATTTATAATAGCTGAGCTTTTTCTCCGCGGCGGAGAAGAAAAGCGTAACCACGCCGTTCATAATCAGGTAGAACAGCGCCGCGACAATATACGGTACAACGCTTACCGAAGAATTCGCGAACATCTTCGTAATGTTCATGAGCTCCACGACAGAGATGGTCAGCGCCAAAGAAGTATCCTTGACGAGCGTAATGAACTCGTTGCCCATGGGCGGCAGAATCCGCTTGACGACCTGCGGCAGCACGATTTTGAAAAAGGTCTGTCCGCGAGTAAAGCCCAGCACCCGTGACGCTTCATACTGCCCCTGCGATATGCTTTCGATTCCGCCGCGGTAAATCTCAGCAAAATAGGCCGCGTAATTCAATGAAAACGCGATGATACACGCCGTAAACCGGTCGAACACAATGCCAATGAGCGGCATTCCGAAAAAAACAAACATCAGCTGGAGCATCAGCGGCGTTCCGCGCATGACAAGCAGGTAAAGCTGTACCGGGTAACGAATAATCTTATATTTCGACATCCTGCCAAACGAAACAATCAGGCCAAGCGGCAAAGAAAACAGCAGCGTCAGCAAAAAAATCAATACCGTAAACTGGGTTCCCTTGAGCATTTCCTGTAATAAGAGCTGAAAATTCATACGGATTCCCCTTTATGTAAAATGTAAGACGTACGTATCAATCCAAGTGTACAGAATCGCTATGCACTTGAATTGCCCCGCAAGCCTGCGGAAAGATAATAAGGGCGGACGTTTCGTCCGCCCTTAAGCATTCCAGATGCAGCTTTATTCAACCGTTGTAATATCCTTTTCAAACCATTTGTTTGAAATTTCAGCAAGCGTTCCGTCCGCCTTCATCTCTTCCAGGGCGGCATAAACCTTTTCCATCAGTGCGGTATCGCCTTTGCGGAAGCCAATGACATAATCCTCGGCCGCAAGGGAGGCGTTTTCGCCCTTATCATCCTGGACGATCTGATAGACGCCTGGTTCGTTTTGCAGGTAATAGCGCGCGACGACCTCGTCGATGGCGACAACCTGAATCGTGTTGTTCTTAAGCTCCATAAGCGCCGAGGTATAGTTTTCAATACCGACCACTTCACCGAGCGTAGACTTAAACGCTTCATTTTTATTCAGTGCCGATTCCGCCGAGCTGTCCTTCTGAACGCCGAGCGTTGTTCCCTTAAGGGACTCCATCGTGCTGTAATCGGAACTTTTGAGTGTCAGCAGGTACTGCTCATTTTTCATATACGGCTTGGATACGAGCATCGACTTGGCGCGTTCCTCCGTATAGCTCATGCCGTTCCATACGCAATCGATATTTCCGCCGTCAAGCTCCATCTGCTTGTTGTCCCAATTAATCGGCTGTGCGACAAATTCTACGCCGAGCCGCTTACATGCTTCTTTTGCCACGTCGATGTCAAAACCGATAACATCACCCGTCTCGGTATCCTTAAAACCCATCGGCGGGAATTCCGCGTCAAGCCCGAGGACAAATTTTCCGGCATCCTTTACCTTTGTCCAGGACTCGTCCTTTTCCTGGGCGGACGTTCCGCTGTCTGAACCCGCGCCGCCGTTTTGGGAAGGCGCGCTGCTTTCTCCGCCGCCGGAACAGCCCGCGGCAATCACCGCCATCATTGCTGCGGCAAGCAAAACCGCAATAATCTTCTTCATAAAATTTCCTCCGAATTCTTTTTTTGCCGGGCCTTTTTGCGGCCTGGCCGACAAGCAAAATTTTATCATATTAATAAAGTGAAGTAAATAGGCAAATTCGACAAACGCTTACAACTAAATAAAAACTGCTACGATATGTAAACGATAAGCAAAATTTATGCTTATTTTATTGCAATCTATGTTCGCAACGATTCTAATATATTTTCACAATTTTTTTAAAACATTGAATATTTTTTTATTTGTATTATAATAAAAGTTAGAAGCAACTAGGGAGGTGGTTCCAACGGGCTTTTGATTGATGGTAAAAATTCATGACGGCCACAAATACATATAAACTCTCAAAAAGGAGAACGAGTATGAACAAAAAGATATTGTCTTTTATACTGGCGGTATCCATGCTTTGCAGTATGGGAATTATACAGTTAAATGTTTATGCTGAAACTGAAAGCGGGACAGAATTCCATACAGACCAAAACGGCACAATCCTTACAGATGAACCAATAGTCACAGAAACGTATTACTCTGAGGTCTATAAACAATATCTAAAAGATAAAGAAAACGGCGAATTGGAAAAATACGGCGGCGCTGTGCCCGATTCGGGCTATAAGCTCCGGCGTGAAGACATAAAAGCCGTTAAAACAAAAAGCGCTTTCTCCCTGCCCCCGGTTTACGACCCTCGTATAACCGGTATGACGACTCCTGTAAAAGACCAGGGCACCAGAGGCCTGTGCTGGTCTTTTGCGGCCTGTGCCAATCTGGAAACGGCAGCTAAGTATGAATTCAATAAAGAATTTGATTTTTCAGAAAACTTTTATAATTACCTGTTCGCATCCGATGCACTGGGGCCGGACACGGTAAATCCTTACATGCCAACCGGTCGAAAGCTCGAGGACGAAGGAGTGACCAGATATGTTCAAACACAATACTCTGGAATCATTGGGCGCGGACCTATTTTAGAGAATCAGTTTCCTTATTCTATTACCGGGTATTTGCCAGATTTAACCCTTCTGGAACAGGAACCTGCCTATTATATTTATAATTATGATAGTAAGAAAGGCTATGACTATCGTTTAGATATCTCTGAGGCACAAGGACGTATTGCCGAAATTAAAAATATGGTTTATCAAGACCATTCAGCCACTATAGATATAATATACAACTCCAAATATTGTAATCATTCTACCGGTGCGTTATATTATCCTAAACAGGCTGGGGAAACCCTTGGGGATCATCGCGTCTGTATTGTAGGATGGGACGATAATTACAGCCGGGAAAATTTTTTAGAATCCTGCCGTCCAGACAGCAACGGTGCCTTTATTGTAAAAAACAGCTGGGGGACTAAATATGGCGACAGGGGGTATTATTACCTGTCGTATCAGGATGACCGTGTCTTTCAGTCGGATATTTTTTCTGTATCTGATATTTCTGAAACACAGCGTTATGATAATCTATATTACTACACAGAATTCACTCCGTATGAACGTATTGTTATGAATACAGGAGATGTTTGGTGCGCAAACGTCTATGACATTACTTCTAAAAATCAGGTTCTTAACGCAGTTGGAATTGCAACTTTATTTAAAAATACTGAGCTTGAAATATATGTAAACCCAAACAGCGGCATGCTCAATCCTGACAACCTTCAGCTTGTTTACAGCGGTGTAAAACAGGAACCCGGCTATGAAACAATTGAGTTGCAAGACACTTTGGCGCTTCCAGACAAGGGTAAGTTTGCTATAGCGGTACGAATTATCTCGGACGATTTCAGTCTAAAAGACCGTAAGTTTATTCCAACAGGCGGTTGGCATACCAATGCCGGGCAAAGCTATTTATCCTTTGACGCGCAGACCTGGACAGACACCTCCGCACAACAGATAGGCTATAATTTCTTTATCAACGCTTATACCAATGATAAAGGCAACAGCCTTTGGGTTCGCTTTCGCACGCCGAATAATTGGGGAAGCCGCACCAATATTACACTACAAAACGCTGGAAAATACAGTGGTAAGACCTACCCCATGACATATGTCTCCGCGGGCTTGTATGAGTACAGAAACAATAACCTTTTTCGCGCTGATTTTGTCATCGACGATGGAGCCAGCGGGCATATGACGAGTTCCCTGTGTGCCAAGGGCAACGTTACAGTAGAAAACAATACAGTAACGCCGGAATTGCACCCCATGCTTGTTGAATTTAAAAAACCGGAAAGCTGGGGGGAGAAAATCAGGATATACTACTACAGTAACGATAGCCAGGAAACAGAGCACGCCCCATGGCCTGGAGACGTCATGAACGCCCGGGCGGACGGATGGTATACATATGAAATCAAAGATATGAATAACGTGCGTATTATTTTCACCGACGGTCAGAAACAATTTCCCGGTCTGCTTCAGCCAGGTATTCCGCTTGAAAGGGGGCGGAACCTTATTTGGCAGAATTACAGCTATGCATACGACGATGGCAGCCCATTCCAGTTTCACTTTTATCCTGACAGCGCCAGTTGGGGACAACAGGCAGTCCTGCGCATTGCAAATGGGCCAACACAAACTACTGTAACGCTGCAAAAGACAAGCGACGGCTACTTCGAGTATATTTCCCCAAGTATCAACCGCGCACTGGTCACCATCAGCAATGGAGGAAGCCAATCTACCAATTCACTTCTTCTGGGCGGAGCTCTGACAATGAAGGGGAATGACTTCGTCATCCGGCCCGATAAAACAAGCACCATTACCTTTAAACCGCCTGCAGAATGGCAAAATGCGCAGACCGTATACCTTTATTATTATACGGACAACGCCCGCGCTCTAACGCTGTACGACTGGCCGGGTATTCCCATGGAACCGGACGGCAGCGGCAGATTCAATGCTAATATTTCGGACTTAGGCGATGTTCGCGTAGTTTTCAGTGACGGTGGCAAACATCAGCTTCCAGCGTTCAATCAGCCCGGGATCAAGGTGAAGTCCGGTCAACATTTAATTAACGAGAATAAAACCAATTTTTATGAAGACGGAACCCCTTTGAGCGTGTACTTTGTTCCAGGCGATGACTGGGGTGAAAACGCCGTCATTACACTTCGTTATATGCTAAACGGAAAGGAACATTCCATGGTAACTCCCATGTCCCTCAACCAAGACGGCATCTATATAAAAGACTATTCGGCTGTCAAATGTTCCACCGGAACTGTTTCTATCCGAGATTCTGCCGGTCATTCCACCAATGAGTTCCTGATAACAGGCCCTGTTACAATTTCTTACATAAAAAGCATAGCAGTACAAAGACCCAAGGAACCCCTGCACGTTGTCTTTGAAAAACCAGAAGGCTGGGGCGATAACGTGTACATTTATTATTATGCAAATGACGACAGTTACGCGTCTACTATTATGTGGCCCGGAAAACGAATGCAGAAAACAACTGAAGGGAAATATACTTATGACATAACCGACATGAAATTTGCCCGCGCCATCTTTACCGACGGAACGAACCGCTATCCCGCGGGATCAAATGGTATTCCAATTAATGACGAAGGTTCCACTTCTATTAAAGGAAGATGACCACAGTCTATGTAAAAAACAATTCATTAAAAAGCCCCTCCGAATTCGGAGGGGCCTTTCTTTTCGCACCGTTAAAACTCTATATCAAAGAATTTTATTCCTGCTCTTCTCTCATATTAGCGAAGCATTCGCTGCAATAGACAGGGCGGTCTTCCCTGGGCCTGAACGGAACCTTGGCTTCCTGTCCGCAGGACGCGCAGGTAGCGGTATACATTTCACGCTCGGGTCTGCCGGCGTTCTTGCGTGCGTCACGGCAGGGCTTGCATCTCTGGGGCTCATTGACAAAGCCTTTTTCCGCATAAAATTCCTGCTCGCCAGCGGTGAAAATAAATTCCGAACCGCAGTCCTTGCAAATGAGAGTCTTGTCTTCGTACATGTGATTTACCTCGCTTTGGATTAAATAAATTTTCGCCCCAGGACGGATTTGCACCGACGCCTTTGTAAAACAACGCTCTTCTGTGAAATAAGCTACATGGGACATTTTTATCGAACGCTTCTGAGCTTCCTGCGGATTCTCTGTAAAGCGTTGTCAACTGATTTTACGGATGTCTTTAATGCATCTGCCGTCTGGGCATATGATAGGCCGCTCAGGTAAAACGATAATATCTTTTGTTCAAACGGGGTAAGCTCCGTCCGTATTCGTACCATCATTTGATGGTACGCCTCTTTATCAATCAATTCCTGCTCAGGAGACGCTCCCGCTTCTCCCTTTTTCTCGATAGTATCGTCCGTCAATGGGACAAGCCTGTCGGAAGGTATGTTTTTAAGGCGCTTTTCACTTTTATAGACTGATTTAAACCTACGCTCTATACAAATGCCTGCATAAGTTGAAAAGCTGGCGCCCGCTTTATCATCAAAACCCTTGACCGCATGGAGAAACGCCAGAAAACCTTCCTGGATAAAATCGTCAAATTCTGTCTTAGCCCCCCCATAAAGGGAAGCCTTTGCCCGGATTAACGGAAGATAACGCTGCGCGAGCACATCGAAGGCACCGTTTTGCCCCCGCCGGGTCAGTTCTATCAGCCGGTCATCAGAATATTCTTTCAAATCTTGTTCTGACTCCCTGTTTAACATAAAACAACCCCGCTGACGCCACGTTCACTTATACGATTCTCATGATACATCATTTATTTGAATAAGTCAACAACTTTTCTGTATTCCTCGTAAAATCAAAAAAATATGTGTTTTATTTTTATGCAGATTCTACATAATCTGTACAAAATCGCCTTTGTTTGACTTAAGCTGTAAGCACTTATTTTGCATCTACTTGTGAACAATTCAAACATATATCAAATTTATTATGCATTCGATATATAATATAATAATCTATTGTATAAAAAGGAGAAATATTATGGTAGTATGCTGCCGCAGCATGGGGCTGTACGGACTCGAAGCATTTCCCGTCCGCGTGGAGGCTGACGTTCAAAACGGTATAAGCGCGTTCGACATTGTCGGCCTGCCCGACGCCGCTGTAAAAGAATCGCGTGACCGGGTGCGCGCCGCTTTGAAAAATTGCGGATATGAATTTCCCATCGGACGGATTACAGTGAACTTAGCGCCCGCTGACATCCGCAAGGAGGGGCCGCTGTACGATTTGCCGATTTTAATCGCCCTGCTGCGTGCAACCGGACAAATTGCAGATTACGCGCCGGAAAGCGCTTTTTTGGGTGAGCTTTCATTAAGCGGCAGTGTACAGGGCGTAACCGGTGTTCTCCCTATGACGATTGCAGCACGGCAAAAAGGAATCCGCAGCCTATACGTTCCGTCAGATAACGCTCCGGAAGGTGGGATTGTTGAAGGAATCGATGTTTATCCAGTAAAAACTTTAGAGCAGCTTATTCTTCATCTTCGGGGCAGCAAGCTTATCTCACCCGCCTCCCCTCCGGAAATAGCCCCCGTACCCGACGGTGCGGTTCCTGATTTTTCACAAGTTAAAGGGCAGAACGAGGCAAAACGAGCGATAGAAATTGCCGCCGCGGGCGGGCATAATATTCTATTAATCGGCCCGCCCGGCTCCGGAAAAAGTATGCTCGCAAAACGCCTGCCGTCTATTCTGCCCGATATGACTTTTGAGGAAACAATAGAAACGACAAAAATCCATTCCATCGCGAGCCAGCTAAAAAATGGAAGTTCCCTGATTACCCGCAGGCCGTTTCGCAGCCCGCATCATACCGTGTCAGCAGCCGGACTCTCCGGCGGCGGCGTTATCCCCAAGCCCGGCGAGCTGTCTCTTGCCCACAACGGCGTGTTGTTTCTCGACGAGCTGCCGGAATTTTCACGCCATACGCTTGAGGTGCTGCGCCAGCCGATTGAAGACGGCTGTGTTACCATTTCGCGCGTCAGCGGCTCGCTTAGTTATCCCTGCTCTATAATGCTCGCCGCCGCTATGAACCCCTGCCCATGCGGGTATTACGGCCATCCGTCTAAAAGGTGCTCCTGCTCACACAACGCCGTCGCGCGTTATCTGTCACGCGTTTCAGGGCCTCTGCTCGACCGGCTCGATTTACATATTGAAGTACCTCCCGTCGCCTTTGAAGAGCTTACCCAAAAACAAAGCAGCGAAACCTCCGCGCAGATAAAGCTGCGGGTGGAAGAAGCGCGAAGCATTCAGCGTGAACGTTACCATAACAAAGGTATATCCTGCAATGCGCGGCTAAGCCCCTCTATGCTGAGGGAAGCCTGCCCTTTGGATTCACAGGCTGAGCGTATCCTCCGGCGTTCATTTGATGAGCTCGGTTTTTCAGCAAGGGCATACGACCGCGTGCTTAAGGTTTCCCGAACAATTGCGGACATGCAAAAGAGCGATGTCATACGCGCGCCCCACATCGCGGAAGCTATTCAATATCGCAGCTTGGATAGGAAATATTGGCGTTCTGGATAATACGCTGCAAAATATAAATATAAATCGAAACGGTAAAAACGGAAAGCCCACATAAGCGCGTAAATTACTTTTAAAAACACAGGCAGCCATAACGCGAAACCGGCTGCCTGTCTTTCTTTATATATTTTAGATAGGATAAAGTGAAATTTGGACGCCTGTCCCTTATTCCATTAACTGTTCGATTACGGTCATAACCAGCCGGATATGCTTATCTGAAAGCCCCTCGACGCTGAGTGACAGCTCCTTATCGATTCCGACCAGGTAATCGATAGATACGCCAAAAAACCTGGCCAAACGAATCATTACTTCATAAGTCGGATGCCGCGTCGAAAGCTCATAGGAAGAAATCATAACATTGCTTACCCCGACCATTCGTCCTAGTTCCTCCTGTGTCATGCGTTTCGCTTTTCTGAGTCTTCGCAGCTTGCTGCCCATTTCAACCATGTTCTATCACCTTTCAAAAGCTGTTTTGCGTCTTTTACGGACATGTTATACATCTTCCAAGGCAAATATAGCACAATATCAGCATAAAGTAAATACGCAATACCTGTAATACAAAGTGAAATTATATCACAATTAATGGAAAAACCAGGGAATTTATGGCATGATATTAAGGGTAGGACACTTAATTCAAAACATACAGTCATCTTTTTAGGAAATTAAATGAAATAAATAGATGCAATTTAAATATATTTTAAATTTAAATTCAGCAATTGCACATAAAAAAGAGTTAAATTTAACGTAACATAAGCTTGAAATAAATATAAAACGAGGTATGAATTATGGCGATTAAAAGTTTATCCATACGCATCGATGAAAAAATGCTTCACAAACTGCACGTCCTCGCGGATTATGAAGGACGTTCCGCAAACAGCCAAATCATTATTTTGATTCGCGACGCTGTTAAAGAATATGAAGCAAAGTATGGCCCAATTGAAATCGACAGCTAATCAAACGGCCGTTTGCGCTCTATTGGGTCCGGGTCTGGGGGTTTTCTTTTTCTGTTTGGGATAGGCAGAAGAAGGAAGCCCCCGCTGTATTATTCCTGTATCAATCAGCCATATTTCGTCACTGTTCATCTTTATTCCTTCAAATAACGCGCGCCCGTACGCATGTCTCTGCGCCTGTTGGCACAGAATTCTGTTATCTCTCCCCCGCATTGTGTAAATATTTACAAAATTGGTTAAAATGGTGTTACCATGGGGAAATCCGGTTGACATTGGAAGCAATTTGTATTATGATTGCAGGTAGTGTTTTTTGGTAATGTTGCATTATTGTGTGCCTTCTTGTTTGATGATAACAGCCAAAAAAAACGAGCTTTATTTTTGATTACGACATGTTTCGGTTTTATCCGAATGTTTCTCTACATATAACAAATGAATAAAATACTACGTAACGCTTGTTGGATGAAAAATGTATTTGGGAGTGTACCGTATTGGATAAATATGTGATTAACGGCGGGCGCCGTTTATCGGGAGAGGTCTCCGTCAGCGGGGCAAAAAACGCAGCAGTAGCGATTATACCGGCAGTCGTCCTTGCGGACGGGCCGTGCCGTATAGAGAATATACCAAACATCAGCGACGTCACCTTTATTGCGAAAATCCTTCAGGAAATCGGGGCAAACGTTAAAAGAATCAACAAATCCACTCTGGAAATCGACCCGCGGACGGTCAGCACGTCCGTCGCGACATATGAACAGGTCAAGGGAATGCGCGCCTCCTATTACCTGCTGGGCGCGCTGCTCGGCAGATATAAAAAAGCGCAGGTCGCCATGCCCGGCGGCTGTGACTTCGGCGTGCGCCCCGTAGACCAGCATCTCAAGGGCTTTGCCGCCCTTGGAGCAAAGCATGAGCTGATTAACGGCGCTGTCATCAGCGTCCAGGCCGATAAGCTGCTGGGCAGCCATATTTATCTCGACGTGGTTTCTGTCGGCGCGACGATGAACATCATGCTCGCGGCTGTAAAGGCCGAGGGCCTGACGGTAATCGAAAATGCCGCGAAGGAGCCGCATATCGTTGACCTTGCAAACTTTTTAAACTCCATGGGCGCCGATGTGCGCGGCGCGGGAACCGACGTAATCAAAATCAGGGGCGTCGAGCATTTGCACGGCACCACCTATTCCATTATCCCTGACCAAATCGAGGCGGGGACATACATGGTCGCGGCGGCGGCTACCAACGGGAATGTCCTTATCCGCAACGTCATACCCAAGCATCTGGAATCCATTACGGCGAAGCTGCGCGAAATGGGCGCGGTTGTCGAGGAATACGACGAGGACATCCGTGTCAGGAGTGAGGGCAGGCTTTCGCGCTGCAATATCAAGACGATGCCGCATCCGGGTTTCCCGACCGATATGCAGCCGCAGTTCGCGGCGCTGCTTTCCGTCGCGAACGGTACGAGCATTATCAATGAAAACGTGTGGGATAACCGTTTCCGGTATGTCGCGGAGCTGTGCAGAATGGGCGCGCAGATTTCCGTCGATGGAAGGCTTGCGATTATCGAAGGTGTGGAAGAGCTGATTGCCGCGCCTGTCAAGGCAACAGACCTGCGCGCGGGCGCCGCGATGATTATCGCCGGCCTTGTGGCGAACGGTGCGACCGAAATTGAAAATATCATCCACATTGAGCGCGGCTATGAGGAAATCGTCGATAAATTCCAAAAGCTCGGCGCGGATATCAAAAAAGAACGCACCCGTACAACAACCGAAATCGTTACGGCTTGATTACCATCTGGAAAACAAGTCACGCGGAGTTTGGTTTGGAAATTTTTAATTCCGCTTTTCAAACGGAGCTCCTTCTGATATAATAAACACGGCAAGGCGGACATTTTGTCTGCCTTATTTTTTCATAATAAAGATGAAAGACGGAAAAGGTGAAATTGGGATGGCACGTTTATGCCCGCTCTACAGCGGAAGCAAGGGAAATTGCTATTACATAGGCAGCGGAAACGGCGGCGTATTGATTGACGCGGGCCGCAGCGCCAAGCAGATTGAAACTGCCATGCGCGACAATGGGCTCGACATGGCAGGCGTCCGTGGAATATTCGTTACACACGAGCATACCGACCATATCCAGGGGCTTCGGGTGCTTGCGTCGCGCTATCACCTCAACGTTTACGCTTCCAAGGGAACGCTCGAAGCGCTCGAACGGCAGGGCGTGCTGTGCGACAAGTACAAAACCTACGTTATCCCGAGCGGAGGCGTGCAAACGGACGATATGCATATCATCCCGTTCCACACGTCGCACGATTGCAGCGAAAGCATGGGCTTCGTCGTACGCACAGGCGATGGAAGGAGTATTGCGGTTGCGACCGACACCGGTATTTTGTCGGAGGAAATCGAAACGGCCGTCTCCGGCTGCGACGCGGTCGTAATCGAATCGAACCATGACGTCGGCATGCTTTTAAACGGCATCTACCCTTATCCGCTCAAGCGCCGTATCCTTTCTGATAAAGGCCATCTTTCTAACGATACCTGCGCAGAATTCCTGCCAAGGCTTATCGACAGCGGGACGACGCGGCTGGTCCTTGCGCATTTGAGCCGGGAAAACAACATGCCGCGCATTGCGGAGCAGTCGGCGCTCTGTGCGCTCGAGGGCTTCGGTATGCGAAGGGGAATCGATTTTATGCTTTCGGTTGCTCCTGAAGTGAATAAAGGGGAAATGGTCGTACTGTAAAGAAACAAAAACCGGGGAGAATAACCATATGGTCACGGTAAACATTATCTGCGTAGGGAGCCTGAAGGAGCAATACTGGCGGGACGCCTGCGCCGAATACGAAAAACGCCTGCGCCCCTTCTGCCGGTTTGCTGTAAACCAGGTGGACGAGCAGCGCCTCCCGCAGAACCCTTCCCAGGCACAGATAGACGCCTGTGTCGCGGAAGAAGGCAAGCGCCTGCTTGCAAGGCTCCCGCGCGGCGCGTATTCTATTGCCATGTGTATTGAGGGCAGTGAGCTTTCCTCTCCACAGCTTGCGCAAAGGCTGGAACAGGCGGCGGTCGGCGGATACAGCAGCATCGCCATTTTTATCGGCGGCTCGTGGGGATTGTCCGAAGAGGTTAAGCGGCAGGCTGATTTCAGGCTTTCCATGTCCCCGATGACCTTCCCGCACCAGTTAGCGCGCGTCATGCTCTGCGAGCAGCTATACCGCGCGTTTCAAATTTCCTCCGGCGGTAAATACCATAAATAAGCCTTGAGTATTGTGCAAACAATCTAAGGCTATTACACAATGAAAAAGCGGAAAATCCTAAACCGTTCTAATATTTATAACAGAAAGGGGGCGTTTTTATGGCGCTCGACGGCGCTTTTCTGCGTCATATCAAACAAGAGCTGGAAGATACGCTGCTTGGCTTCCGGGTAGAAAAAATTTACCAGCCCGCTAAGGATGAAATCGTCCTCTCCATGCGCGGCCAGGGCGGCGCGCAGAAGCTGTTGATGTCCGCTAAGGCGGATTCCCCGCGCGTACACCTGACAGGCTTCGCGCCGGAAAACCCGCAGACGCCGCCGATGCTCTGTATGCTCCTGCGCAAGCGCCTTGCTGGCGCAAAGCTCCGGGCAATCCGCCAGCCACAGCTTGAGCGGCTGCTGATGTTCGATTTTGACGCGACGGACGAGCTCGGTGACCGCGTAAGCCTAACCCTGGCGGTTGAAATCATGGGAAAATACAGCAACGTCATCCTGATTGACGATACGGATATTATCATCGACGCGCTCAAGCGTGTGGACGCGTCAATGTCCTCCCAGCGCCTGGTCCTGCCGGGCCTGCCCTATGAAATGCCGCCCGCGCAGGATAAGCCCTGTGTGCTCGACACCCCTGCTGAGGCTATTATAAATAGACTCGATAGCCTTGACCGGGACATGGCGCTCCACAAGGCGCTGCTGCAAAACATCCAGGGAGTGTCCCCCATCGTCTGCCGGGAGCTCGAGCACCTGACGGGCAGGGGCGTTGATATTACCGTCAAAACCATGACCGCAGAGCATAGACAACGGTTGTCTTTCTTTTTAAACAGATTATCGGGAATAATCAGGGAAACCTCCGGCACACCGCATATGGTCTGCGAATTAAAGGGAAAACCGCTCGATTTTTCCTTTACCGACATCGTTCAGTACGGCACAGCGGCACAGATTAAACGGCTCGAGCGGTTCAGCTCTCTGCTCGACAGCTTTTATTTTGAACGCGACCGCGCCGACCGGATGAAGAACAAGGCGCACGATTTGTTAAAGCTGCTTGCAAACGCGTCCGACCGCCTTTCGCGTAAAATCAACACCCAGCAGGCGGAGCTGCAAAAATGCGCAGACCGTGAGCCGCTGCGTGTCTGTGGGGATTTAATCCAGGCAAACCTCTACCGTATTGAAAAGGGTGCACCGTTTGCGGACCTTGAGAATTTTTATGAAGAAAACTCCCCTACTCTGCGCGTAAAGCTCAACCCGGCGCTCTCCGCGTCGCAGAATGCACAAAAGTACTATAAAGAGTACCGCAAGGCTAAGACTGCCGAGCAGGTGCTGGCTGTACAGATTGAAAAGGCTCAAGAGGAGCTCCAGTATATCGACACCGTGTTCGACGCGCTTTCACGCGCGCAGACGGAACGCGAGCTGTCGGAAATCCGGCAGGAGCTTATCGAACAGGGCTATGTCAAAAAGGCGCGCGGCAAACAGAAACCGCCGGCCGCGCTCCCGCCGCTTCAATTTACGTCGAGCGAAGGGTTTGCCATTCTCGTCGGGCGCAACAACCGCCAGAACGACAAGCTTACGCTCAGAACGGCGAACAACAACGATATTTGGTTCCATACGAAAAACATCCCGGGTTCGCATACCGTCATCGTGACGGACGGCAAAACACCGGGAGAAGAAACCATATTGCAGGCGGCACAGCTTGCCGCCTACCACAGCCGGGCAAAGGACAGCGCGCAGGTGCCGGTCGATTACACGCAAATCCGGCATGTCAGCAAGCCGCAGGGCGCAAAGCCCGGTATGGTGATTTATAAAAACAACAAGACGCTCTACGTCACACCGGCAGCCGGTACAGAAGGCCCATAAAAAATATGATGGGGGAATCGACCTATGCTGCAATTCAGATTGCTTGACGACAATGATTTACTGTTGGTAGAAACCTGGCTGAACAAGGAACATGTAAAAAGGTGGTATGAAATACCGCGCCTTGGCGTTTCAATTGAGGATTGGATGTATGAAATCAAAGAGCGCAATGGAGAATTCAAATGGCTGACATATCTCATGGTACTGTATGATGGACGCCCGATTGGACTTTGCCAATACTATAAATGTGAGGATAGTTTGGATGAAGCTTTTGGGACTCTGCCGCTAAAAGGTTCATATGGGATTGATTACCTGATTGGCGAAGAAGCTTATATTGGCAAAGGACTGGGTAAAGCAATGATTACTTTGCTTGCGGACAAAATCTTTTCTTTCCCAGACGCGCAGAGAGTTACCGCCGACATCGACAAAGATAACAAGGCCTCCGAAAAGACATTGTTATCCTGCGGCTTTACTTTATTGGACGCCGGGCACAGCCGTTATATTCTTAACAAAGACGGCCAATAAAATCATGCTGACAGTGTGCCGAATTATAGGCCCGACGCGGTTTGCGGGGTTTACGCTGAAAAGCCGCCGTCTTTTGATGTGCAATATGATTTCAGGCAATATGAAAGGGACGGATGAAACCGCCCCTTTTCTATTTGCAGGCTTGTCAATAGCCCATATCTTTGTCTGTTTTTAAAAGCATTATAATTCCCCTGCGGATAGCCTTTCCTTTTGATACGCCTTTTTTTGCGCAGTATTCCAACAACTGTTTGTCGGTTAGCGCGTCGAGGCGGACCGTTGTTTTGATATTAATCGGGTTTTCAAGCCGCGGCCTGCCCGGTTTCCTGTTCCCCATTTTATTTTCACCTCATTTCACGTCACAACAAAGCATAAAATATGTTTGTTATGAAGTGGGGAATACTTGAAAAACTATCACCAAATAATTTTTGACAGGAAAGCCCGCTTATTGATTTTTTCTTTTTCTTCGGCTATAATCATAAAAAGACAGAATATACGCAAAATAGCGACAGAAATAAACGGAGGTATAAACAACATGGCACAGATTACAAAAGATACGATTATCGGCGACATTCTCGATATGGACAACACAACGGCCCCCTTCTTTCTGGAGATGGGCATGCACTGCCTCGGATGCCCCGCGTCACGCGGCGAAACAGTCGCGGAGGCCTGCATGGTGCACGGCGTTGACGCGGACGAGCTGATTAAAAAAATCAACGCGCATCTCGCAAAATAAACAGTCCGGTGCTTGGGGCAGGGTTACCTGCCCCTTTTTACGTTGTTCATTCGCTGTTCTTTCAAATCCAGACAGAAAGGTGGGCTGCTCGTGAGTCGTCCGTTATTCCAGCTTGACAACCGCCTTGCGCTTTGCGCAAAATATGTAAGGCAGGACGCAGCGCTTGCCGATATTGGAACCGACCATGCCTACCTCCCCGTATGGCTTGCGCGCACTGGTAAGATTAAAAGCGCGCTCGCGTGTGATTTACGGGAAGAGCCGCTCCGCCACGGACAGGCGACGATTGAAAAATACCACGCCGGTGCGCTCGTACAAACAAGGATTTCCGACGGCCTTCAAAGCGTTTCCCCCAGCGAATGCGGCGATATTGTAATCGCCGGCATGGGCGGGGAGCTAATCGTACAAATCCTTTCCCATGCCCCTTGGGTAAAAGACAGCAGCAAACGGCTTATCCTACAGCCGATGTCGAAGGCGGAGGTTCTCAGAAGCTATCTATCAAACGAAGGCTTTGCAATTTTGCGGGAGGAGGCCGTCCGCTCGCTCGGGCGGATTTACAGCGTGATGCAGTGCGCCTATACCGCCGAAAAATCACTGTCCGGTATTTTGTACAGCTACACCGGCGCGCTCAAGCCGGAGGAAAGGCCGCTCGACCGGGAATATATAGAAGCGGTTTGCCGCAACCTGCACAAGAAGGCAGCCGGACTTCATGCCGCGGGCAACGATATGGAGGCAAAGCCGCTTTTCGATTTAATATCCGCGCTGCAAAAGCGGGCGGGAAGCATAAAAGGAGGAACCGGTTAAATGGCAACCGTTCAGGAAATTTATAATTTTATTGACAGCTTCGCGCCGTTTCAAACGGCAATGGATTTTGACAACGCGGGCATTTTGGCGGGCGACGGGAAAGCGGGCGTAACAACGGCGGTGGCCGCGCTCGATATTACGCCCGCCGTCATTGAAGAGGCGGCGGAAAGCGGCGCACAGCTAATCATCAGCCACCATCCCATTATCTTTCAGCCGCTGCGCAGCCTTCCAAGCGATTGCCCCGCGGCCCTGCTGATTAAAAACGGGCTGAGCGCCCTGTGCGCGCATACGAATCTGGATTTGTCCCCCAAGGGGGTCAATATTTGCCTGGCGCAGGCGCTTTCCCTGCGGGAGGTCCGGTTGGTGGAAAACGAATGCATTGCTGTCGGTACGCTTATGAAGGAACAAAACGCCAGGGACTTTGCGCTATATGTCAAGAAGGCCCTTTCTTGTAAAGGTGTACGTTTTATTGGACTTAATAAAACGATAAAAACCGTAGCCGTTAGCTCAGGCGCGGGTGGCGACAGCCTGTACCGCTGCAAAGAGCTTCAGGCCGACGCGCTCGTCACGGGTGAAATCAAGCACCACCAGCTGTTAGACGCATACAAAATGAACGTCGCGGTCGTTGACGCGGGGCATTTTTGCACGGAGAATATCGTCATCAAACCGCTTGTCCAAATGCTGCAAAAGGAATTCCCCTCTGTGAAGTTTATTGAATCGAAAAGCTGTACCGACGCGGTCGAATACGTTTGAGGTAACGCGCATACATTTAAATAGAAAAACCGGCGCACATATCGGCTGCTGCGCCGGTTTTTCTATGCCGCCTTTTTATACCGCTCCCCTGTTTTTTACAGAAACACAAAGCTCCCTGTAAAAATTCGCCAAAAAAGCGCAGGAAATCGCATTTTATATTGACTTGCATATTATAAAATACTATAATTAGAGCGTTAGCAATTTCACAAACCTACCCGGTTTGTATTACAGTAAAGCGCCCATCCAGGCGCAGAAGAAAGGAAATGTTTCACAGATGAGCAGAGTTTACAATTTTTCAGCGGGTCCCTCTATGCTGCCTGAGTCCGTACTGAAAAGGGCGGCGGCGGAAATGCTCGATTACGAGGGCAGCGGCCAGTCCGTTATGGAAATGTCCCACCGTTCCAAGGTATATGACGGTATCATCAAGGGTGCTGAGGCGCTGCTTCGGGAGGTCATGAACATTCCCGACAACTACAAGGTCCTCTTTTTGCAGGGCGGCGCGTCCTCTCAGTTTGCAATGGTTCCTTTAAACCTCGCTGTCAAAAGCGGCAAGGCCGATTATGTCCTGACCGGCCAGTGGGCGAAAAAGGCATATAAAGAAGGCGCACGCTACGCGCAGGCTAACGTGGTCGCCTCCTCTGAGGACAAAACGTTCTCCTACATACCAAAGCTTGACCCGTCCACCTTTACAAAGGACGCGGACTACTTCCATATCTGCATGAACAACACCATCTACGGCACCCTTTACCACGAGCTTCCGGATACGGGCAGTGTGCCGCTGGTTGCTGACATCTCCTCCTGCATCCTGTCCCAGCCGATTGACGTATCGAAGTTCGGCGTGCTTTACGCGGGCGCGCAGAAAAACATGGCGCCTGCAGGCCTTACGGTCGTCATTGTGCGCGAGGACCTCATCGGCAGCGCGCAGGACGTCACGCCGACGATGTTCAACTACCAGACTCATTCCGACAACGATTCCATGTTCAACACACCGCCGTGCTACACCATCTACATGGCAAAGCTCGTGCTTGAATGGATTAAAAACGAAATCGGCGGACTCGATAAAATGAAAGAGCGCAACGAAAAGAAGGCAAAGCTTCTGTATGATTTCCTCGACGGCTCCAAGCTCTTCAAGGGCACCGTCGTCAAGGAGGACCGCTCCCTTATGAACGTACCGTTCGTTACGGGCGACGCGGACATGGACGCAAAGTTCGTCAAAGAAGCGGGCGAACGCGGCTTTGTAAACATCAAGGGCCACCGTTCCGTCGGTGGCATGCGCGCTTCCATTTACAACGCTATGCCGTATGAGGGCGTGGAAGCGCTCGTCAGCTTCATGGCCGAATTTGAGAAAGCCAATTCCTGATTCCGTCAAATAATTTATCGAAGGAAGATGAACGATATGTACAACATTCTCACACTCAACAAAATCGCAAAAACAGGGCTTGACCGCCTTGGCGAGAACTATACCTGCGCGGACGACGCGCAGAACCCCGACGCTATCCTCGTGCGCAGCGCTTCCATGCACGACATGCAGCTCGGCGACAACCTGCTCGCCATTGCAAGAGCCGGCGCGGGCGTCAATAACATCCCGGTCGACAAGTGCGCGCAGGACGGCATCGTCGTGTTCAACACGCCCGGCGCGAACGCGAACGCCGTAAAGGAGCTCGTCATTGCCGGTATGCTTATCAGCTCCAGAAAGGTCATCAGCGGCATCGAATGGGCCAAAACCCTGAAGGGCAACGGCGCTGAGGTCGGCAAGATGGTCGAAAAGGGCAAGAGCCAGTTCGCGGGCCCCGAAATCAAGGGCAAGAAGCTCGGCGTTATCGGCCTGGGCGCAATCGGCGTGCTCGTCGCAAACGCGGCTACCTCTTTGGGTATGGAGGTTTACGGCTACGACCCGTACCTCTCCGTAGACGCGGCATGGCAGCTTGAAAGCAACATCAAGCATTCCACCTCGGTAGACACCATCTTTGCGGAGTGCGACTACATCACCATCCATGTTCCGCTTACGCCGGACACAAAGGAAATCATCAACGCGGAAAACATCGCGAAGATGAAGGACGGCGTGCGCATCCTGAACTTCTCCAGAGCCGACCTTGTCTGCTCCAAGGATGTTGTGGAAGGCCTTCAGTCCGGCAAAATCACAGCGTATGTTACAGACTTTGCGACCGACGAGGTGCTGGGTGTTGACGGCGTAATCGCGCTGCCGCATCTCGGCGCTTCCACACCGGAAAGCGAAGACAACTGCGCGCGTATGGCGGCCGACGAGGTCAAGGATTATCTTGAGAACGGCAATATCACCAATTCCGTCAACTTCCCGTCCATCTGCATGCCGAGAAGCGGCGACGTGCGTTACTGCATCCTGCATAAGAACGCGCCGAACATCTTAAAGCAGGCGCTCTCCCTCATCGGCGACCTGGGCGCAAACGTTGAGAATATGGAGAACAAATCCAAGAAGGAAAACGCGTACACCATCATCGACGCGACGAACGTAACCGCCGAAATCAGCAAGGAGCTTGCAAGCATCGACGGCGTAATTCGCGTTCGTGTAATTAAATAAGAATAGCTTACCGCATATAGAAAGCCTCCTGTTTGTGCAGGAGGCTTTTTTATATTACTGCGGCATCATCAGCGCGGCGCCCGGCCCAAGCGGCAGGCCAAGGAGCATCCAGGTAATCAGCAGCAGCGACCAGCCGATGAGGAAAAACAGGCTGTACGGGAGCATCATCGAAATCAACGTACCAATGCCCGCCTTCTTGTCGTACCGCTTTGCGAAGACCACAATCATCGCAAAGTAGGACATCAGCGGCGTTATCAAATTGGTGCAGGAATCGCCGATACGGTAGGCAACCTGTGTGAGCGCAGGGGAGTAGCCGAGCATCATAAACATCGGTACAAAAATCGGCGCCAAAATCGTCCATTTTGCTGTCGCGGAGCCCATAAGCAGGTTGATAAAGGCCGTAAACAAAACGAAAATCACCATTAGTACCGGCCCGCTGATACCGGAGGATTTAAGAAAATCCGCCCCGCTGATGGCTAGAATTGTACCCAGCTTGCTGTAATTGAAGAAGTTGATAAACTGTGCGGCCACAAAAATCAAAGCGATATAGCTTCCCATAGTCGCCATATTCTTTTCAAGCTGCCGGGCGACGTCGCCCTCTCCCTTGTACGTTCCGGCAATCCTGCCGTAAACGACAGACGGTATAAAAAAGACAAGCGCCAAAAGGACAATCAGCCCGTCAATAAGCGGCGCGCCCGTCGTCAGGCTGCCTGTATCCGGGTTACGCAGCAGGGAATTTTGCGGGATGCAGGCGATTACAAGCCCTAAAACGAGCAGTAGCAGGACAATGCCGCCCGCCTTCAGGCCCTTTGACTCACGCGGTGACAGCCTCGTCAAAGTGTCCGCGCCGTGGTGCTCCTCCGGCTCGAACTTGCCAAGCCGCGGCTCCACGATTTTGTTCGTGACAAAGGTTCCGATGGCGACAATCAGCAAAGTCGATACAATCATAAAAAACCAGTTGTCTGTCGCGTGCACGGCAAACCCGTTGTCCACAATCTGCGCTGCCTCCGTGCTGATGCCCGCAAGCAGCGGGTCGAGCGCGCCGATAATCAGGTTTGCGCTGAACCCGCCCGATACGCCGGCAAACGCCGCGGCAAGCCCCGCGAGCGGATGCCTGCCGTACGCCATGAAGACGAGCGCGCCGACGGGTATCAATATGACATAGCCGATGTCGGTCGCCACGTTCGACATAACGCCCAGGAACACAAGCATTGGCGTGACGATGGCGCGCGGCGTGACGGCGACCATTTTTTTAAGCGCAGCCGATAAGAACCCACTGCCCTCCGCGCACCCAACGCCAAGCATGGTGACAAGCACCACGCCGAGCGGGGCAAAGCTTGTAAAGTTGCCGATTAGGTTCGTAAGCATATAGACGATGCCGTCACGTGAAAGCAGCGACACGGCGGTGACTGTCTGTGTCGTCGTTTCGAGCGTATGCGAATCGATAAGCTCGCCCGTTGCGGATACGCCTAGCCAGCTGCACAGTGCCGAAATTAAGATAATAGCAAGCGCAAAAATGCCAAACAGCGTAATCGGGTGTGGCAGCTTATTGCCCACACGCTCAATCCCATTGAGTATCCTGTTAAAAACGGAAGGTTTTTTCGTCCTAGTTTTTCCGGGTGACATAATCCACCTCTTTATTTTTAAAGGCTGAATACGCCTCTTTTTCCACTCCTTATTGTTGCTGGATTTTTAGAAAAAAACCGGAAAAATTAAAATTTGCTGTTTTAGATTGTAAAATTTTTAATTACTTATCCGCAAGCTGGTTATAAACGTTGATTGCGTCCAAAATGTGAAACGGTTCTGTTTTTAGCGTGCCGTCTGCTTTTGCCGTGACCAAAATATATTCCGTCCCGTTTACTTGCGCAAGGCTTGCAAGGCATAATCCCGCCTCGTCAGTAAAACCCGTTTTCCCGCCCAGGATTTCTCCGCCCTGAATTTCTGTGCCGTCCAAATTTTTAAACAGAGTACTGTAAAACGTAAACCCCTGCGGATGCTGTTTGGTAGAAACCGTCGTATAAAAGCTGCCGGTAAAGGCCGTCCGGAAATTCCGGTTCTCCAGGGCATACCGCAGAAGGATAGCAATATCCTCCACAGTGGAATAATGGTCAGGGTCATGCAGGCCCGTGGTATTGCAAAAATGCGTATTTTTCATTCCCAGTTCCTCGGCTTTTTGGTTCATCAGCGCAGTAAACGCTTCCTCTGAGCCGGAAATTCTTTCGGCAAACGCCATACAGCATTCAGCGCCCGACGGGAGGAGTATCCCATACAATAAATCCCGGTACGTTACCTCCTCTCCCGGCTCAAAGCCCGCCATAGAAGCGCCCTCTTCATACAGCTTTTCAAAATCCCATGGGAGCGCCGCCGCGCTGTTTAAGTTTTTCGTGTGTTCAATTGCTAAAACTGCGGTCATAATTTTTGTAAGGGACGCCGGATAAATCCGTTGTGCGCTGTTATGTTCTGCAAGCGTATTGCCTGTTTCCCGGTTAATCAAAACAGCGTTTGGGCTATTTAAAAATTCTAAATGAACGGCTGACCCCGTATTTTTACTGCTGAAGGTTTTTCCAGCCGTATGGGTGTCCGGGGCAGGAGGCGGCAAGAAGGGCGTATACACAAAATACAAAAATCCAATCGCTGCCGCTGCTGCGACAGCAATGACTGCGATTGAATAGAAACGCAGGCCGGCCCTCCTATTTGCGCGCTGTTTTCTTTGACGTTGATTGTTCATGAACGCACCTTCCTTCCTTTTTTACAGCCAGACAGCTTTAGGCTGGTAACAGAAGGCAGTATGCGCACAAAACATAAAAGCACCATGACAGACCCCGCCGCGGCGGCTATAATAGTCATACAATTAAAACAGGTGCCCCATTTACGGCGGGAGGCTTTAATCCCCCCTGATTGCTGTTTAATCCGACTTAAATTCTCCATAATATACCTTTCCTTCCCTTTATAAAACCGGACAGCTGCTGTCCGGTATTTATTCTACCGCACAGCAGCTGCCTGCGCTTTAATATTCGGTTGTTCTATTCTTAAGAAAAGGCTAAGAAAGGATAAAGCTTTTATTAAGCTTTCAGCGGGAGCGAAACGCAGAAGGTCGTCAGCTCGTTTTCACTTTTTGCTGTAATGCTTCCTCCGTGCAGCGTGACGATTTCCTTTGCTATAGCAAGGCCCAGCCCGGCTCCGCCCGTATTGGTCGTGCGGGCTTCATCCAAGCGGAAAAACTTTTCAAAAATACTCTTAAGCTTTACCGCGGGTATGGTTTTCCCCCGGTTGCAAAAGGATACCTGTACCCTGTCTGAAGTGGTTTCTGCCCAAACCTCGATTAAAGTATCCGGGTAGCTGTAGGCAATCGCGTTTTTCAAAACGTTGTTGAATACCCGCGCCAGCTTTTCGGCGTCCCCATATACCGTTATGTTTTCTTCCACGCGCATCTCAATAGTATTGCCGTGCGCGTTTAAAAGAGGATAGAATTCGTCGGTCATTTGAACGAGCATGTAGTACAGGTCGATGGTTTCTTTTTCACAATCGATTTGCTGCAAATTATAACGCGTGATTTCAAAGAACTCATTAATCAGCTTCTCCAGCCTGTCCGCCTTATCCAGCGCAATATGGACGTACTTTTCCTTTTGCGGCGCGGGCATATCAGGGGCCTCGTCCAAAAGGCTCAGATACCCGATTACCGAGGTAAGCGGCGTTTTTAAATCATGCGCCAAATAGGTGATTAAATCATTTTTGCGGGACGCTTCATCCTTTAAAAGCTGCGCATTGCGCTGCATGGCCGACCTGATTTCAGCCATCTGCGCCGATATTTCCGCATATTCTTTTGGAAAATACGCCGTGCTTTCCTTTTCCTGAGTCATATAGCCGTGCATCATCCGGCATACAGACGTAATGGTCTTTTTTACCCTTGACCTTGCATAGAGGAAAGAGGATATAAATACAGTCAGCAGCCAGAGCACTACGGCGCTTAACGATACGGTTAAAAGCAAAACCTTTACCCTGGACCACAACGGTTCACGAACCAAGACTTCCTGCCCGGCCTCCGGCAGGTACTCAGACTGAATAAATATAAAATTGTCCTCGAACCACTCTACAAAGGCGCCATTAAAATAAGTGTCCACCAAATAGAAAACGCCAAAACACAGGGCTGCGCCGGCAACGCAGGCAATTAAAACGACGACCGGCTTTGGAATTTTAAGTTTCAATTTTATATCCGCACCCCCAGACTGTTTTAATATATTTGGGCGACTCGAAGGAATCCCCCATTTTCTCTCTTAAATGGCGGATATGGACGGTAATGGTGTTGTTGCTTTTGCTGAAATACTCGTCGCCCCAAATTTCGTGGAACAGCTGTTCCGAGCTTACCACGTTCCCCTTTTGCCTGCATAAAATCCGCAGAATGGAAAACTCGGTAGGAGTAAGGTTCAGCGGCTTTTCATTCAGCGTACATTCATGCGTTTTCGTGTTCATGACCAAGCCCGAATGAATGATAACATTCTCCTCAGGCTGCGGGCTGTTATTATACCGCTTGTACCTTCTCAGCTGCGCCTTCACACGGGCTACCAGCTCCAGCGGCATAAAGGGCTTTGTCATGTAATCGTCGGCGCCTAAAGTCAGCCCTGTAATTTTATCGACCTCTTCCCCCTTGGCCGTTAGCATTATCACAGGATAGCGGTATTGCTGTTCCCGAATTTTTTGGCAGAGCGCAAGGCCGCTCATGCCGGGCATCATCACGTCGAGTATCGCCAAATCCAGCGTTTCTTCCTGTATGCATTTCAAAGCATCCAAAGAGCTATAAAACTTAAAAACCGTGAAATTCTCGTTTTCAAGATAAAGGGCAACAAGGTCGGCAATTTCCTTTTCATCATCTGCAATCAATATCTTTTCCGGCATAATTTGGCTCCTTTCATCCATTATATCATTTTACATCTTAATAACAGCTCATTTATAAAGATTAGAATAAGGCGGCATTAAGATTTTCCTAAGACGTCTCTTTTCCTCTGTTTACATGGAGACGCTGCTTTTCGTTTTTCCAGTCTTTAAAGCTGAGCCGTACTATTTCGGAATTTTAAAAAACCGACTTCGGATTCTAAGCTTCATTATAAACGCAAGGACAGATAAGCACAATGAAACCACTTATAAGAATTTTATACAATCATGTTCCACAAACAAAAACGTCCCACGGAAATTCCGCGGGGCACGCATTGTTTATTTTTCCGGGCCTTCCAGATAACCGATACCGCAGGACATGATGGTTTCCGCCGTCCGGCCTATCTCCTGCGCGGAGCGCACCATGCCCTCTTCGAGCCACTGGCGCAAAAGCCCAATGCAGCCTGAGCTTACAAACGAATAAAAATACTCGATTTGCTTCGCAGTCGCGTTTTTAAAGTGGCGCGAATATGTTTCCAGGCACTTTTCCCTGCCGAGGTTCAAAAGCTTTGCCATAAACTGTTTATCGCTGTAATCGCCGAGCATAATAATACACATATCATAATTTTCCCGCAGGCACTCAAAAATCCCCATGCAGATGGCGACCGGGCTTCCGTCCCCGTGTGAGAGCAGCGGCTCAAGCGCTTTTTGGAAGGAGGCGTACATTTCGCCCTCTATTTCCTCCAGCAGGGCGTAAATATCCTGATAATGCGTATAGAAGGTGCCGCGGTTTACGCCCGCCAGCTCGCACAGCTCCTTTACCGAAATGCTCTGTAACGGCTTTTTACTCAAAAGCTCGGTAAACGCCTTGCGCAGCATTAGCTTTGTCACGCGTACGCGATGGTCGCTTTGTATCTTTTTCATGAATACGCACTCCTTTTGAACAGGTAATGTTCATTATGTCCGGTAAGTCACAAAACCTTTACAGATTGGAAATTGTATATTTCGTATAATCTGATTATAATACAATTAGGGAAGATATTCAACACCTTGTCAATTAAAAGACAAGCATGTTCACAGGAGTGACCTTTATGAAACAGCTTTATATCATCACAGGCGCGAACGGGCATTTGGGCGGTACGCTCATGCGTATGCTCAAAAACACGCCCCATACGGTGCGCGGACTGGTCCTGCCGGGTGAGCCGGCGCATGACAGCGAAAACGTGGAGTATATCCGCGGAGACGTGCGCGACAAAGAGACTCTGCGCCCTTTGTTTGAAGGAACCGGCGGGTTTGACCGCGTAACCGTCATCCATACGGCGGGCATCGTCGATATTTCCGAGCACATCTCAAAAAACATGTACGATGTCAACGTAAACGGTACGAAAAACCTCTGCGCGCTCTGCATGGAATACAGCGTGTCGCGCCTCGTTTATGTAAGCTCCGTGCATGCCATTCCCGAACAGGATAAGCTGCATGTGCTGCGTGAGGTAGAATCGTTCTCCCCGCTTGCCGTTACGGGCGGCTACGCCAAAACAAAGGCGGAGGCAACGCAGGCCGTGCTCGATTGCGTGAAACACGGGCTTGACGCGGTGGTCGTCCATCCCTCCGGTATTTTGGGGCCGTACGACGGCGCGGGCAATCATCTGGTGCAGCTGGTCAGGGACTATATTTTCGGGAAGCTCCCGGCATGCGTAAAGGGCGGGTACGACTTTGTGGACGTGCGCGACGTGGCCGCCGGATGCCTTGCGGCGGCGGAAAAGGGCAAAACAGGCGAATGCTATATCCTGTCAAACCGCCATTATGAAATCAGGGACGTTCTGCATATGGTACGCTCCGTCAAGGGCGGCAGGCGTATTCCCACGCTGCCGGTCTGGATGGCTAAAGCTGCGGCGCCAATGCTCGGATGGTTTTTCAAAATAAGGAAGCAGCGCCCGCTCTATACAAAATATTCGCTTTATACGTTAAACAGCAACGATAAATTCTCCCACGATAAAGCCACTAAGGAGCTCGGCTACCACCCGCGCGACTTATACCAGACGATTGCCGACACGGTCAAGTGGGTCTGCGCCCACGGCAAAAAATCCGCGCCCACAGCGGCGTAGCAGGTTACAAAACGATATAAAGATAAACGAAGGACAGACTTCTTTAAGAGGTTTGTCCTTCGTTGTTTTCTATGTTATAATAACCTCACGGCGTATGCCGCAGCCTTGCTGAGCAAGCCTTGCGGACGCCTGAGAGAACATTGAAACAGGTGCGGGAAGCGTCAAGCGCTTCCCTTGCATCGGGCACGCCCGCTTCGCGGACGGCCATCCTGTTATAATAACCTCACGCCGCAGACGGAAGCCTTGCTGCGCAAGCCTTGCGGATGCCTGAGAGAACATTGAAACAGGTGCGGGAAGCGTCAAGCGCTTCCCTTGCATCGGGCACGCCCGCTTCGCGGACGGCCATCCTGTTATAATAACCTCACGCCGCAGACGGAAGCCTTGCTGCGCAAGCCTTGCGGATGCCTGAGAGAACATTGAAACAGGTGCGGGAAGCGTCAAGCGCTTCCCTTGCATCGGGTACGCCCGCTTCGCGGACGGCCATCCTGTTATAATAACCTCACGCCGAAAACGAAAGCATAGCTTACACCATCCCCGCTGAGGATGTATCCGATTCGCGGACGGTTATCATACCAACATAACTTTTAGTTCAGCAATTTGTTGAATTCACGCCGAAACAAGGAGGCTTTCCCATGCCGTTTACTCCCCAGACGCTCGATTTTCTCGCGGAAAACAAGCTGCGCAACGACAAGCAATGGTACCAGGAGCACAAGCCACAGTTCAAGCAAAATGTGTTTGAGCCGCTCGCGGAGCTTGTCACACAGCTCGCTCCCGTCATACACGAGATTGACCCCATGCTAATCGCGGAGCCGAAAACGGGCAAAAGCATCAGCCGCGTTTTCCGCGACACGCGCTTTACAAAAGACCCTTCCCTGTTCCGGGAAGAAATGTGGTGCGTCTTTACGCGCGACAAAAAAGCATACACGAGCGCGCCGGGCTTTTTCTTTGAGCTTTCGCCCGACGGGTTCCGTTACGGGTGCGGCTACTTCGACGCGCCGCCGAAGGTGATGGACGCCATGCGCACATTGATATTAAAGCGGGACAAAAGCTTTCTCACGGCAAAGCAGGTTTATGAAAAGCAGGACGTTTTCCAAATGGAAGGCGATTTTTATAAGCGCGTGCGCTACCCGGAGCAGCCGCAGGACATACAGGACTGGCTGCAAAGGAAAGGGATTTCCTTCAACCATAACAGCAAGGATTTTAATCTGCTGTTCTCGCCGGAGCTGCACCGCACGGTTGCGCGGCATTTCCGTTTGCTTGCGCCGGTATATGCGTTATTTCTGCGGGTCCGCCTGCTTCTTCTTGAGGAAACGGGCGTTTGACCGTGTACTTTTTGTTTTGAGAGAACAGCTCACGCCCCAAATGGACGCCCATGCGGAACCCATATTTAAAATTGCGGTAGGCCGCATAATCGATTCTGTCTGAGTATTCGTCCATAATTTTCAGCAAAAGGCTTTTTTGTTCCTTTGAAATTCCCGCACGCAGCTTTTGTATTGCGCTTTCCAGCGCCGGGGAATCTTCTCCTTCATCCACATACGTTTCAGCGATTTTTTGTAAAACTTTCATTTTTATCCTCCAATTTAATTTAGTGAGCTTAGAGGGTTCAAGCTATTATAGATAGGTAAACGCTTTACCATACCTGCAAACTGGAATTTATTTGAGCTTATTATATCTTATTAAAATTAGAATGTCAATATAATTTCTAAATTTTTTTATATTTAAAAACAGGGTGATTTTTATGTTTTGGGATGTATTTTATAATCTTTGTATAGCCAATGGAACTTCCCCAAATGCTGTATGTAAAAAGCTTGATTTATCAAATGCAACTGCTACGAGCTGGAAGAAAAGCGCAGCGCTGCCTAACGGCGAAACACTCTTAAAGCTTGCGGATTATTTTGGCTGCTCTGTAGACTATCTGCTCGACCGTCCCCTTCCATCTGTTCAGGATGACCATATCAAAAAAGAACTTCTTATTTACTGTGATAAGTTAAATAAAGAAGGAAAGTCACGGTTGCTTCAATACGCGGAGGATTTAAGTGATATTAATAGGTATCTTACTGTAAAGTAGTTACTACAGGGCTATGTTCCAAATATTGAAACATATCGTTTTTCTTGATAAAACTTTCTATGTTATATTCTTCAAAAGATGGGAACCATTTCGATGGTTCCCCCCTTTTGCAATCCCCCTTCCGACGACTTAAGGGAACCCAGAGTTCCCTTAAGAATCCTTCGGGGGTGCTATAGGCTTTGTGGTCGCTCCTCGTTTTATGCGCGGGGGTGTAGAACATATACTACGGGACCGCTGTGCGCCGCGCCTTCGCGCGGAGTACTTCGTGGGTGCGGTACTTGGTACGCTTTTAATCGTCTTCTACACAGTTCATTGGAATTTATGTGCAGCCCGTTTTCTATCAGGGGGATTTAGGGGGGGCTTCGCTCCTTGAATCGGCTGTGGAGGGATAGGCGCAGGGCGGCGTGATGCTTCGCCGCCCTGAAGCCGTAAGGGAACCCATCGAAAGGGTTCCCTTGGAAAAGCGCTCGAAGAGGGGTTACAAAGGGGAGGAACAGCCGCAACTGTTCCCTCCCCTTTGAATTAACATAATAAGTTTGATGAAAAAAATAAGAAGCAGAATGCTTCAATATAAAATGAAGCAGTACGCTTCAAAAAAGAAACGGAACGTTTCATAAATATCAATGAAAAGAATTTGCAAAAACACTTTTTGCATACAACAGGAGGTCACTTAAGTGGCGATTCTTTCCGTTCAAAACCTATCGCTCTCCTTTTCGGAGCGCGTCCTGTTCGAGGACGTGAGCTTCGACGTGGAGGCAAAGGATAAAATCGGTTTTATCGGCGCGAACGGCGCGGGTAAAACCACCATATTCAAAATCATATCGGGTTTGCTGGAGCCGGGCGCGGGCAGCGTGTTCAAGGCAAAGGAGGTGCGCGCCGGCTGGATGGAACAGCACGCAAACGCCGACAAAAGCAAGACGGTATACAACGAGCTGTTGACCGTCTTTTCCCATTTTGAGGCGATGGAGCAGCAGCTCGAAACGCTCGCGCGGCAGATTGAATCGGAGGAAATTAACCGCGATGCGTTGATAGCAAGACAGCTCGACCTCCACGAGCAATACGAAAGCGGCGGCGGGCTTACCTACAAAAGCCGCACGCGCTCGGCCTTGATGGGGCTGGGCTTTTCCGATGCCGAAATGCAGCTGCCCTGCGGCGCGCTGTCCGGCGGCCAGCTTTCAAAGCTGAGCCTTGCAAAGCTTTTGCTTTCCGGCGCGAACCTGCTTTTGCTCGACGAGCCGACCAACCATCTCGACATTCCGTCGGTGGAATGGCTCGAAGGGTTTATCCGCGATTTCAGGGGCGCGGTCATCGTAATTTCACATGACCGCTATTTTCTCGACGCGGTAACCAACCGCACAATCGAGCTGGAGCACCAAAGCATCGCCTCCTACAGCGGCTCTTACACGGAATTCATGAAAAAGAAGGAAAAAATAAACGAGGACTTAAAGCGCCGGTACGATAACGATTTAAAGGAAATCAAGCGAATCGAGGGAATTATCGAACAGCAGAAGCGCTGGGGGCGCGAGCGGAATTTCATCACGGCCGAAAGCAAGCAAAAGCAGGTCGACCGCCTGAAAGAGGCGCTCGTCAAGCCGGACGGAGAGGTCGAGACAATTCATTTCTCCTTCAATCCCAAGCGCGAAAGCGGCAACGACGTTTTAATCTGCGAGGATTTATCGAAAGCCTACGGCGATAAGACGCTCTTTGAGCACGTAAACCTGCACATCACAAAGGGAGACCGCGTCTTCCTGCTCGGCGCAAACGGCTGCGGGAAAACGACGCTCTTTAAAATCCTGACCGGACGGATTGACGCCGGCGGAGAAGTGCGCTTCGGCGCTAATGTGGACGCCGGCTATTTCGACCAGGTACAGTCCGACCTGCACCTTGAAAAAACAGCGCTCGACGAGGTCTGGGACACCTTCCCACATATGACGCAGACGCAGGTGCGCACGGCGCTCGGCTCTTTCCTGTTCAAGGGGGACGACGTATTCAAGCAGGTAAAAGCCTTGAGCGGCGGGGAACGCGCGCGGGTCGCCTTATTAAAATTGATGCTCGCGGGCTCAAACTTCCTTCTGCTCGACGAGCCGACCAACCATCTCGACACGGCCTCGCGCGAGGCGCTTGAGGATACGCTCAAATCCTACGGCGGTACAATGCTTATCATCTCGCATGACCGTTATTTTATCAATAAGCTTGCCGATAAGGTCGTTACGCTGTCGCAAAACGGCGCGAAGGAATATCTCGGAAATTACGACAATTATCTGGAAAAGATAAAGGGCCTTCCCTCCCCCGCAGCTTCTGCCGCCAAGGAGGAAAAGCCGAAGCAAAACGATTACTTCCTTCGCAAAGAACAGCAGGCGGCAAGGCGCAGGCTCCAGACAAAGCTGAAAAACTGTGAAACGCTGATTGAACAGCTTGAAATACAGGCAAAGGAAATTGAAAGAGAGCTCGACATGCCTGAAACGGCCTCGGATTTTGAAAAGCTTACAGAGCTTACCGCGCAGCTTGAAAGCCTTCACAAGGAACAGGAGCAGCAGATGGGGCTTTGGGAGGAGCTAAGCCTTTCGCTCGAGGAGCTTGAAGAGGAAGCCTTTTAAAAAGATAAGTAAAAAAAGAGGGAAACCATATAAATGGTTTCCCTTGTTTATTCGTTTGCGCTTACTCAAAAAACTCCCTGGAATACTCGACAACGCCCCGTATCCCGCTCAATCCATTTTCCTGCAATTCAATTGCCATAAAGGATTCGTCCGGAACCTCAAACGGCGCGGAGATATGGTACCTGCTTGCGGGTACATAACCGAACCTCGGGTAATATCCGGCGTGGCCGAGCACTAGGCAGCCCTTGTAGCCGAGCGCGGCTGCAATACTATGCCCTTCCCGAATCAGCTTTCCGCCGACGCCCTGGTTCTGCGCGTCCGGCAAAACGGAGAGCGGGGCCAGCGCCAGCAGCGTATGGCCGGAGACCTTTACCTCTGTAAAGAGAATATGGCCGGCAAGTTTTCCGCCGTCCTCAACCGCGACGAGCGATAGCTGCGGGACGAACGCACGGCTTTTTCGCAGGCGGATGACAAGCTCCTGTTCGTCAGGCGCCGGACAGTCGTCCGCTGTAAACGCGGCCTTGACCAGATCGTAAACGTGCTCGTAATCGCTGATGGTTTCCTGTCTGATCGTAATATTCATCAATACCGTCTCCTTTCTAAGCGGGTCTTGTTTACAGTGTACCACACTTTTCTTTCGTTTGTCATGAGAAATTTATCCCAATTACACGGTAAATTGCGTAAAAAACGAAAAAACCGGCGCGGATTTGCCCCGCGCCGGTGATTTTATACGTTTATTAGCCCTTCAAAAGTCCTGAAACGACCTTTGCGATGTTCTCGCTGCAAAGGCCAAATTCCTTTAGCAGCTCCTTAGCCGGACCGGAATGGCCGTAGCAGTCGTTCACGCCGATTTTCGTAACCGGTACGGGGCAGGCCTCGCTCGTAACGGCACAAACGCTGTCGCCGAGCCCGCCGATGACGTTATGCTCCTCCACCGTAACAATCCGGCCTGTTTCTTTTGCGGCCTTGATGATGATGTCGCGGTCGATGGGCTTGATGGTATGGATATTGATAAGCCTTGCGTGGATTCCCTGCCCTTCCAGCTCGCGCACTGCCTTCAACGCTTCGTTTACGACAAGGCCCGTCGCGACGACGGTAATATCATTGCCTTCATGCAGGGTAATACCCTTTCCGATTTCAAATTTATAGTTGCCGTCCGGGTCGTTGAAGCTGTCGATTGCAAGCCGCCCAAGACGAATATATACAGGGCCTTTGTGCTCTGCCGCCGCTTTGACGGCCTCTATCATTTCGTAATGGTCGGAGGGGTTTAATACCACCATGCCGGGAATCGTCTTCATTAAGGCGATATCCTCACAGCACTGGTGTGTCGCGCCGTCCTCACCGACTGAAATACCCGCGTGCGAGCCGATGATTTTTACGTTCAGCTTCGGGTAGCCGATGGAATTGCGCACCTGCTCGAACGCCCTGCCCGTAGAGAACATGGCAAACGACGCCGCGAACGGGATTTTTCCACAGGCGGCAAGACCGGCTGCCACGCCCATCATATTGCATTCCGCAATGCCGCAGTCGACAAAACGGTCGGGGAACGCCTTCTGGAAGATTGAGGTTTTCGTAGCCGCGGCAAGGTCCGCGTCAAGCACGACGATGTCCTTGTTCGTTTTGGCAAGCTCACTTACCGCCATACCAAAGCTTTCCCTAGTCGCTTTATTGATTACATCTGCCATTATGCCTTCGCCTCCAATCCCTTCAAAGCGGCTTCAAGCTCCGCCATTGCTTTGTTATACTGTTCTTCGTTCGGGGCCGTACCATGCCAGCCGACCTGGTTTTCCATAAAGGAAACGCCCTTGCCCTTGACGGTATCCGCCAGGATTGCGGTGGGCTTTCCCTTCACGGCCTTTGCCTGTTCAAAGGCTTCCTCTATCTGGGTAAAGCAGTGACCGCATATTTTTATTACATGAAAGCCAAAGGATTCAAACTTTTTGTCGAGCGGCTCGATTCCGCCTACCTCCGCGACCGGACCGTCGATTTGCAGTCCGTTGCAGTCTACGATAACGCACAGGTTATCGAGCTCATGGTGCGCCGCGAACATGGCGGCCTCCCAAACCTGCCCTTCCTCGCACTCGCCGTCGCCGAGCAGCGTATAAACCCTATAATCCTTTTGGTCGAGCTTTCCGGCAAGCGCCATGCCGCACGCTGCGGAGATGCCCTGCCCGAGCGAGCCGGAGCTCATATCGATACCGGGCGTGCCCTTCATATCGGGATGGCCCTGGAGCATCGCGCCAACGTGCCGCAGCTTCTTAAGCTCATCGAACGCAAAATAGCCCTTGAGCGCCAGCACGGCGTAAAGGCTCGGGCAGCAATGGCCCTTTGAAAGGACAAAGCGGTCCCTGTCCGGATTTTTCGCGTCCTGCGGGTCTACGTTCATTTCCTTAAAATAAAGGTAAGTGTAAAGGTCGGCCGCAGACAAGGAGCCGCCCGGATGGCCTGACTTTGCATGATAGGTGCCGATGACGGCGCCCATTCTCGCCTGACAGGCAAGCTTTTTGAGCATAAGCTTTTCTGTACTGTTCATTTTTTTCGTCCTTTCCCTGTAAGAAGTCACGTGTGAAAGCAGGCGTTTCGCCGCTGTGTTCTCGCGGAACCGGAATTCCGCAACCGTTTCCATAATATCATAGATATATTGCGCTATTTTTCATCTGGAGCAAAAAAACTACTTTAAAATGACAAAATAAGTTGCGCGGACCGTGTAATCTTGATATAATCAGGTAGTCAAAGGAGGCGCGTTTCATGCTGTTGGTACTCGACGTCGGGAACACCAATATCAAAATGGGGATTTACAACGGAAAAAAGCTGGAATTCCAGGCGAGGCTTTCGACCGACCGGTTTAAAACCGAGGATGAATACGCTGTGGAGTTCTATTCGATTTTCCGAGTTTACCATGTGCCGGCCAAAGAGATTGACGGCGTGATTATAGGCAGCGTCGTCCCGCAGATTACGGGCCATCTGAGAAACGCTCTGCGCACGCTTACGGGCGTAGCGCCTGTACTGGTCGGACCCGGCGTAAAGACGGGGCTCAATATTAAAATCAACAATCCGGCGACTATGGGAGCGGACCTTGTGGCAAGCGGCGTGGCGGCGGCGGAGCTTTACCCCTGCCCCTGTATCATCTTTACCCTCGGCACGGCGACGACGATTTCCGTTATCGACGGGGACAAGGCGTTTGCCGGCGGGTGTATTATGCCGGGCGTAAGCATTTCGCTCAACGCGCTGACGGCAAAGAGCGCCCTGCTTTCTGCTATTGGTCTGGAGGCGCCTGAGCGCGTTATCGGCAAAAACACGGAGGACTGTATGAAAAGCGGCGTCGTGCTCGGTACGGCGGCAATGCTCGACGGCATGTGTCAGCGTATCGAAGAGGAGCTTGGAAGCCACTGCAGCACTGTTGCGACAGGCGGCCTGTCAAACGTGATTGTCCCAAGCTGCAAACGCAAAATAGATTTGCGCGACGATTTGATTCTTGAAGGGCTGCGCATCATATACAGCAGGAACAGCATTTAATAGGATAAAGTAGGTGTGGTATGAAATTTCAGCTTGCTCTGCTCGCGGTCAAAGACGTGGAGGTATCCAAAAGGTTTTACGGGGAGCTGTTCGGCCAGACGGTCGCGCTCGACCTTGGCAGGAACGTGACCTTCAGCGGCGGCTTTGCCATACAGCAGGATTTCGCGTGGCTTACAGGGATTGAAGAGGCTTCCGTTAAGGAGCAGGCCCATAATATGGAGCTGTATTTTGAGGTGGACGATTTCGACGCGTTTATGCAGAAGCTCGGCGCGTATGAAAATGTGCGCTATGTTCATCCCCCAAAAAAGCATGAATGGCAGCAGCGCGTCGTCCGTATTTACGACCCGGACGGGCATATGATTGAAATTGGCGAATCGATGCAGGTCATAGCAAGGCGTTATCTTGCGCAGGGCTATACCGTGGAAGAAACGTCGGAAATCATCCAGCATCCCGTTGAATTCGTGAAAAGCTGCATCTGAAGATACCAGCCTAACATAAAAATTGAATAACGCCTGTGCGGGCGGTAAACGCATACCTGTCAAAATTGGTTATAATCCCCATAGCGGGTTATAATAAATAAAGTTTGCGTCGCATCCAAAGTGAGCGGCAGCAGGAGGAATGTAGTATGACACAGGTAAAAAGACTTACGAATCTGCAGCGGATGGTTTTCATCGCGGTGCTCGCGGCTATCATCGTATTTTTGATGCTGACAAACCTAGGGTATATTCCGACGGGGTTCGGTTTCACCATCACGATTTTGATGATTCCGGTAGCAATCGGAGCAATTCTTTTAGGCCCTGCGGCGGGCGCAATCTTAGGCGCCGTTTTCGGGCTGACGAGCCTTGCGACCTGCTTCTTGGGCATGGACCCTTTTGGAGTGGCACTTCTGGCCATATCCCCGTGGAAGACCGCGCTTGTATGCATTGTGCCGCGGGTACTCGTCGGCTTTTTGTGCGGCTGGATTTTCCGGGCGCTTCGCAGGGTCGATAAAACAAAAATCATTTCTTACGGCGTGGCGAGTGTCAGCGCGGCTTTGCTCAACACAGCCATGTTTTTAACCGGCATTTGGCTTGCGTTCGGCAGCGACCCTGCCGTGACGCAGTATACGGGCGGCTCGTCGAGCCTGTTTGTCGTCATCGGCGTGCTCGGCGGTATCAACGCCATTGTCGAGGCTGTCGCGTGCCTGGTTCTCGGTACGGCGATTGCGAAAACGCTTGACGTCGTTATGAGCAAATCGCGTATGTAATAGTATAGAAATCTGTCCGGCGGGCGGGGCTTCCCGTCCCGCCGCCTTTTTATATAGAAAGGATGCAGGATAAGATGAAAGAGGAAATTCTGCGGATGCTGAAGGAATCGGAAGCTTATGTTTCCGGGCAGGAGCTGTCCGAGCGGCTTAATGTATCACGCAGCGCCGTATGGAAGCATATCAAGGCGCTCAAGGAAGAGGGCTATGTAATCGATTCTGTCACCAACCGGGGCTATCTGCTAAAAGATATACCGGAGCTTTGGAACGAGCAGCAGGTGAAAGAAAACCTGAAAACGCTCCGGCTTGGGCGTAAGCTTTTGCTCCTGCGTGAGGTGGACAGCACCAACGAAGAACTGAAAAGAAGGGCGCGCGCGGGCGCCGCGCACGGGCTTGTCTGCGTAGCTGAAAAGCAGGGCGCCGGCAAAGGGCGGCTTGGGCGCGCATGGAGCTCGCCCGCTGGGACAGGCATGTGGATGAGCGTTCTGCTGCGGCCCGATATTTCGCCGTTTGAGGTATCCGGCATTACGCTCGCCGCAGGGCTTGCCGTATGCAAAGCGGTACAAGGTCTTACCGGGTGCGCTGCGAAAATCAAGTGGCCGAACGATGTGGTAATCGGCAGGAAAAAAATCTGCGGTATATTGACGGAGATGTCGGCGGAATCCGACCGCGTCGATTTTGTGGTCGTAGGAATCGGCGTCAATGTCAATACGGATGGCTTTCCGGAAGGGCTGGCGCATAAGGCTACTTCACTTAAAATTGAAACAGGCAGACCCTTCAGCCGAACGCTCCTGCTGTGCGAGGTACTCCGGCAGCTTGAAATATATACGGATGAATTTGTGCTCAATACCTGCGGAAGCATCACGGGCGAATACAAGGAAAACTGCGTCACAATCGGCAGGGAGGTTTCAGCCGTCCGCGGCGGCGTGCAGGTGATGGGCGAGGCGGTAGACGTAACGCTTTCCGGCGCGCTCGTCATTCGGCAAAAGAATGGAAAGCTCACGGAAATCAATTCCGGCGAGGTTGTCGTCCAGGGGATTTATTAAAGATACAAAATAGTTTGTGGAGAAATTTTACAAATTAATACACCTATTTTTATTTGTGTTAATATGAAGAAAAGCCGTCATTACATGATGACTTATCGTATGCATAGATAAAGGACTAGCTAATTTTTCGGTTGCTGTTTTGAACGGAGATGTATTGTCATGGGTAAAAAAATAGAATGTTTTTTATGCACCCTTCTCGCTTTTCTGCTGTGTACCGGTGCTCTCTGCTTTCCAGCGGCCGCCGCGGAAAGTGAAGATTGGCCCAAACCCGTTCTTGTTAAATTTGGCACCTCTCGTGGTTATGACCTCGGAATATATGTTGAACACGTTTCTCCTTCGGGTTCGTTGGTAAAAATCGGCCCGTACTGTTTTAGAAACGAGTATTATCATCCGGACCAAGTCGGTATCTACGTATTTAAGGGCGACGAAATCCATACGCTGCAGGACGCATACCGGGCAGATTTGGTGGATATCCACGAAACGGTAGACCAGCTCAGGGCATACCGAAAAAGCGGGATGCCCGGTTATGAGGGTGTGCCTTATTCCTGCTACATTTACCGCTTTGGCGACGCGAACCTGGATGAGGAGGTCAACCTGCAGGACGTGCTGCTCGTCCAAAAGGGGATTGCCGGGATAATTGACTTGAGCGACATCAATTATTACATCAGCGGGCTCGGCAGCCAAAAATCTTATTTCCTCGGAGATTATAATGACGACGGGGAAGTAAACATGGAGGATGTCCTGTCCATCCAAAAGTACATTGTAAAATTTGAAAAATAAAATGATTTATAGCCCCCTTCATCCCGCTTTGCCTGCCGGGTGAAGGGGTTATTTTATAAAAAAGTTTAAATAGTAACAAAATAGTATAATTTTAGGTTTTTTCAACTATCCGATAGTTCCCTATTTTTCATGTGAAAGATTTTTATTTATTATGGCTATTTATATATTTTTTATCGTATTTTGTTGATTTTTTAGTGCCATATTTATATAATGAGGCTGGCATAGATGATGCCTGATTATTAGAAGGAGGATTATGTATGAAGAAGAGAAGCATCAAATTTTCAAGTGCGCTTCTGACCTTCGCGCTGCTTTTGTCGATGCTGGGACTTAGCGTTTCGGCAAAGACGCAGGACGAGGAAATGGCCGACAACGGGATTTCATATGGGGACGTCAACTCTGACGGTAAAATCTCGGTTGCCGACGTATTAATGGTTCAGAAGCACCTGGCGTCCGTTATTGCCTTGACGCAGCCGCAGACCGCGGCAGCGGACGTAGACGGCGACAAGCGCATTACGCTGCAGGATGTGCTGCTGGTTCAGAAGTATCTGGCAAATGTGATTGCGTCGTTCCCGGCGGAGGAAGCCGGCAAAGACGCATCCTGGGCGAAAAACACCATTACCTATGAAATTTTCGTCAGGAGCTTTTACGATGCGGACGGGGACGGAATCGGTGATTTCCGGGGCGTTGCGGAAAAGGTGGATTATCTGAAGTCATTAAACGTAGGAACCGTTTGGCTGATGCCGGTTATGGACTCCACGACCTATCACGGATATGACGTGGTGGATTACCAGTCCGTTAACCCCGACTACGGCACGATGGAAGACTTTGAGTATATGCTGAAGGTGCTCCACGACAACGGTATCCGGGTTATCCTGGATTTTGTGGCGAACCATACGTCCTCTTCAAACGTCTGGTTTAAAGAGGCGCTTGCCGACAAGGACAGCAAATACCGGGATTACTATTTTATCTCAGAAGAGGAAAAAACCGAAGATGGCTGGAGACAGGCTGAAAACGGGCTTTACTATTACGGCCTGTACGATTCCATCATGCCCGACCTCAATTACGCCAATAAAAACGTTTGGGAAGACATGAAGGCAAACGCGGGCTTCTGGCTCGATAAGGGCGTCGACGGCTTCCGGCTTGACGGCGCGAACAACATCGATACGGACGCTGCCGTCACACATGCCTGGTGGCAGGACTTTACAACCTATGTCAAGTCCAAAAATCCTGCCGCATTTATCGTGGGTGAAAACTGGATTACCACAATGAAGGACCTCGCCCCATATTTTGCCGACATGGACTCTTCCTTTAACTTTGACGCGGCAAACCTCATCGAGGAAATGGCAAGGGGCGTACAGACCGATATCGTCAAGCATTTAAACGAGGGTCACGCTTATTATGAGGAAAGCGCTAACACGACTCCCGAAGTTCCGAAGGTCACGACCGATTCCGTCATGATAAACAACCACGACATGGACAGGATTGCGTCGCGCGTAGGGACAAAGGAGCAGGCTAAGCTTGCGGCAGCGCTGCAGTTTACACTGCCGGGAACCCCCTACATTTATTACGGCGATGAGCTGGGTCAGCTCGGTGAAAAGCCGGACGACAACCGCAGGGAGCCGTTCGACTGGTATGCATCGGCCCAGGGTGAGGGTATGACCCAGATGACCGATGAATGGATGAACCCGATGAAGTACACCCTGCCGGACGACGGCATTTCCTATGAGGAAGAAAAGGACGACCCGAACAGCATTTATAGCTATTACAAAAAACTGACGGACATCAGGACACAACACCCGATGCTCTACACAGGTGAATACGGAAACGTGGGCATGAACGACGGCCTGTATTCCTACACGGTAAGTGAAAACGGCGTTGGACAGAAGCTCTTTGCCGTGCATAATCTGACGGGTGAGGCAAAGAAGCTTACCCTCGATTATGACGCGGCAGACCTGATTTCCGGTACAAAAATCCCCGCAGGCAGCGAGTTTACGTTTGCGCCCTTTGCCTCTGTCGTCATGGAATATGCGGGTGACAGAATCCCCGCGAAGATACCGTACAATCCGCCGGCAGAAGCCGAAACTAAGGAGTACACACTTACCTTCAAGATGACGCTCCCGGAAAATACGCCGGAGGACGAGCCAATTTATATGGTTGGCACCTTCAACAACTGGACGGTGGCGGACCCGCTCTATGAGCTGAAGCGTACATCAAAAACGACGGCGGAAATCACCATTAAAACTGAAGGTACGGTCGGTAAACAAATGCAGTACAAATTCAACCGCGGCACGTGGGACAAGCGTGAGCAGGACTCAGAGGGCAACGACCTGATAGGCGACCTTCACAAGGAAAACCGTTACTATGAATTCACGCCGAATGCTGTAGATACGATAAACGGCACGATTGAAAGATGGTCTGACATCGGCTGACAGCTTCTGTATAAAGTAAAACAAAAGCAACCCCCAGCGGCATTTGCCGCTGGGGGTTTTTGCTATAGCTATTTGCTCCCGCGTAGGGAGCGACGACGGAAAAATCAGTACGAACCAGCTTGCGGAGATTTCAATCCACGCTCCCGCGTAGGGAGCGACCAGTTTTTTTCTGTGGATACGGCTCGCTCTCTTGTATTTCAATCCACGCTCCCGCGTAGGGAGCGACATTTGGGGACGGGGTATAAGCCCGCCCCCTTTGATTTCAATCCACGCTCCCGCGTAGGGAGCGACTGCCGACTTTTGACGGGATAACTTCCGGCTGTTCCTCATTTCAATCCACGCTCCCGCGTAGGGAGCGACAGCAAAAGAAGCCAAAGCAAAGGAGAAGCCTTTCATTATCTTTGTCTAACTTCTCCAAATATCGCTTCTTTTTTATATTTTACCATATTGTTTTATAAATTCCAACCACAAATTTTGGTGCGAACCTCCCGGCAAATTTCTGTTTGCTTCCACTTCGCACTTTTAAAGCTGTTATATGTTTTTTATAACCTTTGAGGGGGTGCCAAAAATAAAATGGGAGAAGGCACGGCGCTCTCTCCCTACGGGCCTATTATTCTATTACCGTTATACCGTAACAGGCGGTGAATCTGTGGAAACGCCGGTCATCTCCGGCATGGAGAACGCAACGTTCGTTGCGTGGTCGGCAATCCGTTCCAGGTTTGTCAGCATATCGAGGAAAACAGGCCCATCCTCCGCAGTAGCGGCGCCTTCGTTCAGGCGGGCTACATGGTGTTCCTTGTAGAGCTTCGTATCGTCGTCGACCTTTTCCTCTGTATTGATAATGACCTGCGCCATGCTCATATCATGCGAGCGCGTGGAGAACATATAGATGCTGTCTTCAAGCACAGAGGTCACCATGGCGCTCAACAGCTCCAGCTCCTCAAACGCGCTGGAATTCATCGGGATGTTTTGGTTCATCAGGCTCTGGGCGCATTCTGTGATGTTGACGGCATGGTCGCCGATGCGCTCCAGGTCGCTGATGACACTATAAAGAGAGCCGATGACGCGCCTGTCCTTATCTTCAATATCGAGCCCGTTGATTTTCACGAGATATTCGGTGATACTGTGCGTCAGGAAATCGACGACGCGCTCGTTTTCCTCAACCTTCAAAATACGTTTTCCATCCTGCTCGAAGAACGCGCGCAGCGCGTTTTTATAGCTCTTTACAGCGAGGTCCGCGAGGCGGTGAGCCTCCTTCTGTACCTGGGAAACAGCCACAGGCGGCGTCGTCAGGATGCGGGAGTCGAGGTACAGCGGCGCCATCTTCTCCTTCTCTTCCTCCTGTCCGGGCATAAGAAGCTGTGCAAGCCTGACGAGCAGGTTTGCAAACGGGAACAGGATAACGGTAATTCCAACATTGAAGATGATATGCACGGCGGAAATCTGCGCCGCGACATTGCCGGGGAAAATATGCTCGATTGCCGTAACAAAGCCTGGACAGAGCATTGTAAAGATTACAAAAAGAATCGCGCCGAGAAAGCTGATAATAAAATTGAGCAGCGCCGTGCGTTTTGCGTTGCGGTTGGCGCCGATAGAGGAAAGCGCCGCCGCCATACAAGCACCGATATTGAAGCCATATATGACGTAAACCGCATTGGGCAGCGTAATGGCGCCCGCAAGGCCAAGCGCCTGCAGCACGCCGACAGATGCCGAGCTGCTTTGAATGATGGCGGTAAATAGTACGCCGGCAAGCACGCCGAGCAGAGGGTTGCTGAAGCTTGTCAGAAGGGTCTGGAATTCCGGAGAGGAGGCCAGTGGCTGCATGGCGGTTTTCATTGTAGTCAGGCCGAAAAACAAGATGCCAAAGCCCGCGATAATCTGACCATAATATTTCTGGTTATTCTTTTTGAGGAACATAATCATCGCAACGCCGACAAAAATAAACAGCGGTACGATGTCCGCAATATTGATGGCAAGCAAAACGCTTGTTACAGTCGTTCCGATTTTCGCGCCCATCAGGATGCCGACAGCTTGTCCAATTTCCATAAAGCCCGCATTGACGAAGCCAACGACCATTGCGTCCGTAGCCGACGAGCTTTGAATGATACCTGTAACAACAAGCCCGACAAGCAGCGCGAGAAAACGGTTGCTCGTCAAACGCTCGAGCAGGCCCCTGAGCTTAGCGCCCGCAGCGAGCTCCAAACCGCCGCCCATCAGCCTCATGCCAAAAAGAAACAACCCCAAGCCGCCCAGCAGCAGGAATATATCATATATATTCATTTGTACTCCTCCGGTTCGGTTTCATCCGTTCCGTAACATAAATTTTACCTATGCTTTACATACTTTTTACACATACAAAGTTATGATAGTACAAACAAAATCGAAAAATATTAGAAAAAAGAAAAATAAGGAGAATCGGTTAAATTCTCCTTATCAATCAAAAGTCTATATAAAAACGTATAGGTTTTTGTCTTTTTGCTAAGATTTTCAGGCGCCGTGTACTGCAAGCCTGTTTTTCAGCTTTGCCCGGTCGAATGCAAAGGCAATTACAAGAAACACGACTGCGCTGCCGGCTGCCTGGACTGCGTTTTCTGGAATATTCTCAAGCGCGCCGCCCCAGACTACAGGGCTTAAAAACGCACCGTTAAAGCCGTCTCCGGCGGTTGTCCTGTCGATTGCAAGCAGCGTGACCTTTGTCAGGTAATAGCCCGCGATAGTAATTAAACCCGAGGGAACGACCATCATCGCATTACGCCCGGTCAGAACCCTATCCTTCCGGCAGGTAAACGGAAGCGCAATCAACGCTTTTATGATAAACGTGGGGAGCAGGTACATAAAATATCCGCCGAAGAGGTCGGAGAGCGCTCCGCCGATACCGGCCGCCAGCATGGCATATGGAGTGGGCAAAAAGCAGGCCGCAAGATAAATGACTGAATCACCAAGATGGATGTATCCGCCGCCCGGCGTGGGAAGCTTTACAAAATAAGTAAGCGCCGTCGTCATGGCCGCAAACATAGCGGCAAGAACCAGCAGCCTCAAGGTTTTATTCGTATTTGTCTTCATAAGAAGTTCCTTCCTTGTTTATTAATTTACAGGCCTGGGAAAGTTGTACAACAATCAAGCGTTGCTATTATATTAGCAGACCACTGACCACATTGAAATGTACAGTTTTTCAAAAAACAGAGAGTACAGTTTTTAAGATAGACAAAAAATGATATACTGTAACCTCATGTTAAGCCACGTGAGTCGTTTGACATTTCCACACGGTCATATTAGAATAAAAAAGTCCAGTTTTGTAATTTGTTCGCCCTTGGCGGAGCATGTGTATTCAACAAATCGTAATTGAAAGTGAGGCATCGAATATGACGGGGTTATTAGACAGGTCGTCTTGTCCTTCATTAGAGGAATTTGGAGCATATATTGGGAATCCTGTTTTTATGCAATTCTGTATACAGATTAAAGAGAGGTTTCAATGCTCAGAAAAAATAGATTACAGCTCCTGCAGCTGGGAAATGGGCTGGAATATAAAGTTTAGAAAATCAGGAAAAACCTTATGCACAATATATCCAAGAGAAGGATATTTTGCAGTTATGATTGTTATTGGAGCGAAAGAAAAGGACGCTATTGAAGCAATGTTGCCTGATTGCGTAACAGAGCTGCAGGAAATCTATAATCAAACAAAAGAAGGCAACGGACAAAAATGGTTAATGATTGATTTAGAAGATAAAGGACGTATGTATGAGGACATATTCCGCCTGATTGAAATCCGCAAAGGATAATTACAGCAGGCCGGACAAGGCGTACTGTTTTTTGTAATTTCCAGCTGTACAATTCCCACAGTTACAGACTTTACTGCTTTGCTTGCGGGTTTAGAAGCTGCCTGTTTCATGGGGTATGCCTATGAAACGTTTTTCACTCTATAACGCCTATATAGCTGTTTACGCAAATATGGAGGGAGCCTTAAAGGCTTCCCTCCATTTTTTATTTCGACGGAAATACAAGCTTTTTCCCCGTTTCCTTCCTGCTTCTTTTTATGCGGCGGAAAGGCTTGGAAATTGCCTTAGCACACTCCATCACAATGAGCGGGGCAATAGAAAGCAGCCCGACAATCCCCCACTGCATAAGGGTAAGCGGCACTGTTTTAAAAATTGCCCCAAGCGGCGCGATGGTGATAACAAGCACCTGCAAAAACGCGCACACCGCAAACGCCATAACCATTTTCCGGTTGCTGAAAAGTCCGATGCGAAGAACCGAACCGTCGCTTCGCATGTTAAACGCGTGGACGAGCTCTGAAAGACTCAAAACGGCAAAGGCCATCGTCCGGCCGACCGACACGGCGCCGGGTGTGTCGAAAAAGCTTCTTCCTATCACAAAAGAAAGCAGCGCCAGCGCGCCTATCATCATGCCTTCAAAAGCAATATCGATTCCAAGCCCGCCTGAAAACAGGCTCTGCTTCTGTGCAATAGGTTTGCGCTTCATAATATCTGGGTCGACCTTTTCTACGCCGAGCGCCATTGCGGGCAGCGCGTCCGTCACAAGGTTCACCCACAAAAGCTGTATCGGCAGCAGCGGCGTTGGGATATGCATCACGGACGCTGCAAATATCACCAGAATCTCGCCAATATTGCAGGAAAGCAGAAAATGAATGGCTTTCTTTATATTTTCATAAATGCCGCGCCCTTCCGACACGGCGCGCACAATTGTCGCGAAATTATCATCGGTCAGTATCATATCGGACGCGCCCTTGGCAACGTCCGTGCCGCTCTTCCCCATTGCGCAGCCAATGTCTGCCGCCTTGAGCGCGGGCGCATCGTTTACGCCGTCGCCTGTCATCGACACCACCTCTCCACGTGCCTGGAACGCCTTGACAATACGCACCTTATGCGCGGGCGATACGCGTGCAAATACACGGCAGACCGCTATCCTTTTTTCCAGCTCCGTATCGCTCAAGCGGTCAAGCTCCTGCCCCGTCATAGATTCCGTCTGCGGCGTAAGGATTCCAAGCTCCTTTGCAATCGCGTTTGCTGTGATGATATGGTCGCCCGTAATCATAACCGGTACGATTCCCGCGTCCTTACAGGTCGAAACCGCGTTCTTTGCCTCGCGCCGCGGCGGGTCTATCATACCAATCAGCCCGCAGAAGGCAAGCCCGGTTTCCGATGCTTCTTTAACGGACGAAAGCTCCCGGCAGGCCACCGCGATTACGCGCAGGGAGTCTGCCGCCATTTCGTCGTTCATGCGGCTGATTGCGCCGCGCTTTTGCTTTGTCATGGCTGTTTGGTGCCCGCGGATACGTACCTGCACGCAATGTTTCAGCAATACGTCCGGCGCACCCTTTGTCACCTGTATGTACCCTCCGCCCGGCATCTGGTGAACAGTCGTCATCAGCTTGCGCGCGGAATCAAACGGGATTTCCATTACCCGCGGGTATTGGCGGTCAAGTTCATCCTTTGGGTGTCCCTGTTTGGCGCCTGCAAGCACAAGGGCATTTTCTGTAGGCTCGCCAAGCGCCTTCCATTTGCCGCCTGTACCCTCAATGCGCGCGTTGTTGCACAGCGCGGAAAAGGTAAGAAGCTCTGTGGATTCCCCGCTGCTCATAGCCTGCGGCCCATCGGGCGTACAGACTTTTGTAACCGTCATACGGTTCTGCGTAAGCGTGCCTGTTTTGTCCGAGCAAATTACCGTAGCGCTGCCAAGCGTTTCCACCGCGGGCAGCCTGCGTATAATCGCGTTGCTTTTTGCCATGCGCTGTACGCCGATGGACAGCACAATCGTTACGATTGCGGGCAATCCTTCCGGTATCGCCGCGACCGCAAGGCTTACCGAAAGCATAAAGCTGTCGAGTACCGGCACATGCTCGAGCATTCCCATTATAAAGATAATCCCGCATATCACAAGCGCGCCGTAGCCCAGGATACGCCCGGTCTTTGCAAGGCGGACCTGCAAAGGCGTCTGAGGCGTTTCTTCGCTGTTAATCATATGGGCAATATGGCCGACCTGCGTATCCATCCCAGTCTGAGTAACAACAGCAGTCGCGTGTCCGCTTGTAATAACACTCATTGCAAAGACCATATTGCGCCTGTCGCCTATAGACGCTTTTTCAGGAAGCTTCAGCCCGTCCTCCTTTTCCACCGGAACGGATTCGCCTGTCAGGGAGGATTCCTCCGCTTTTAAATTTGTACAGGCAATCAGCCTTGCGTCGGCGGGCACGAGGTCTCCCGCCTCCAGAAAAAGAACGTCCCCCGGCACGAGCTCCTCGGTTGGAACGGTCACACGCATACCCTGCCGCAGCACCTTTGCGTTTGGGGCAGACAGCTTTTTCAGCGCGTCGATAGCGCGCTCCGCCTTGTTTTCCTGTGCGACCCCGATGATTGCGTTTACAATAACAATCAACAAAATAATAATTGGATCGACCATGTCCCCATCGCCGCTCCAAAGGCTTGTAAAAAATGAAATGCCCGCCGCGAACAGCAGGACGATTACCATAAAGTCGGAAAACTGCTCCAAAAATTTGCGCGGAAGGCTTTTTTTCTTTCCTTCCTCCAGCTGGTTCTTTCCGTATTGCTCCAGCCTTTTGCGAGCCTGCGCTGAGCTTAAGCCCTTATTTGCGTCTGTATTGAGTTCCTGCAAGGCTTCCGCCGCCGTTTTTGTATGCCAATCCATTTTTTCTTCACCTCATGACTGGGCCTGTGCCGTAGCGGCATGCCCCGTCCTTTCTTTCCATATTGCATTTTTCTGGTTCTGTCCCATTTATATGCTTTTTGCAGGCTGCAAATGCAGACATGTCCGAATAAAAGCTTTTGCTCTGCATTTTAACGGGAAATTGCCTGGTCTAAAGAGAAATTTTTGTTTTTACCCGCGAATAGGATTTGACACATCCAGTAAAAAGTAGTATTGTTCTGTTGAATTAATATTTATATTTTAAATATTACTATTCCCAACATTTTAAAACAAAAAAGGAGAGAAAACCATGAAAACACCGAAAAAAATTTTGTTGGCAATCCTGGCAATACTGCTGCTCTCAGCTGCATTGCCAGCAGTAACTGCCGCGCAGGCGAACGAAAACAACGAGGCGTCTTTTCAAGATCTTGCAGAGCTAGAAGCTGTAATTGAATCACTATATAATGGAAACTACCCGGAAATTGCGCAGAAAATCAAGGAAATGCGCGGCGGCTCCTTTGCAGAAATGGCAGACGAGGCCCTCACGCTCTACTATGGCAGCTGCGGCCCCACAAGCATTGCGTTCCAGAAGGTATTAATCGATAACCAAATTTATGCCGAGACGCGGATGGACTCGCAGATGTATCCGGCACATGAATACAACCTGATGCGTGCCCGTTTTGCTGACGGTACGGTAAAGCTTGTTCTGTTCGACGGCGCGTACAGGCAGTTTATGCGCAATTATTTCAAGGCTAAAATTGCAGAAGATACAGGAAAACAGACCTATGAAGTGACCGACAGCGAGGTAGACGCCGCCATACTCGCAACAAACCTGCCAAATGTACTGATTTTTGATTTCAGTAATAAGGAGGAGGCGGTTGGCAAAATAAAAGCAGCGCTTGGGGAAGATGTAGCTTCAAGCGCCTACGATTGGATTGCGCGTGAATACGAAAGCCAGACCTATCCGGAGCCGGCGCTGCAGACGATTCATACGCGTTACCTGACGGACGCGGACGTAGCAAGGCTTGAAGCGGGGATTCCCTTCGGCAAACCCTTTAACAGCGCATTGTACCTGCGTGGCTCCTGGGACGGTTACAGCTCCCGCAGAGAAATCAACTATATGGGGAACGGAGTTTACCAGCTCGACCTGATGTATCCCGGGACAGAAGGAAATGCCGGGACATTTACCGTGCGCATTGAGGATGAGAACGGTGGATTTATCTACGGGACAACGGAATCCGACGCAATTTATCCAACCATGAAAGCAACGTACAACCATAGCACCAGACAGTGGTTTTTGACCGACAGCCCGGACAGCAGCGCCGACATTCCAATTGACACCAACGGCGGCAACGTCACGCTGAGAATCGATACAAGAGCGGGCGTCGGTGCCCCGCACTTTCGCGTGCTCAACTTAGGAGAAGCCGGAATGTTCGGCGACATTAATTACGACGGAATAATAGATATTGCCGACGTTTTAAAAATGAGCAATGCGCTTTCCGGCTTGATCAGCCTAAATTCTGCGGAGCTTCTTTTATGTGACGTTAACGGCGACGGATGCTTCACCGGAGAGGATATTCTGCTTGTCCAGAAATATATAGCCCTATGCTCTGAAACAGGGCGCGTCGGTGAAAAGGCCTATATGCCCTTCGAATAACGGTAAAGCTAAAACGCAAGCCGAATAATTAATCAATTGGCATTTTCATTTCATATAAAGCAAAGAAAAGTCGTTTCTTGTCGAAAGATAAATAAAATTAAGAAATATATACAATTCCTTTATATATTATTTGTAACAATTTTTAGTTGAATTTATGATAAAAATTATGTATAATAATAACCAATAGATAGTATGCTATTCTCCATTAAAGAAAGGACGGTCCCTGTATGAAAAAAACAAGAAAAACAGCAAGGGTTCTTCTCTCTATCTGTATGGCGGTTCTGTTATGCTTAAGCGCATTTACCATGGCCGGCGCTGTGGACGAACCCCCGGCGGCAGCACGTTCCATCTATTACGACAATTATTACACCGGCTGGACAGACGTTTACTGCTATGCCTGGAATGCCGCCGGCGAGTACAACGCCGCGTGGCCTGGTGAGCCCATGACGCTGACAAACGGCTCCTGCTATAAAGTTGACGTAGCCGCGGCCTACACAAAGGTCATTTTCAACAACGGCGCGGGCGCGCAGACCTTTGACCTCGATCTTCTTGCTAAATACGACACATTCTTTGGCAACAACACAAAAGAGAGCAAGGTAAACGGCTTCTGGCTCAACCAGAGTAATTACAACAAGATTTATTTCACCCCGGCAGACTTTTGGGGCGAGGATGACTGCTATGTATCGTTCTGGGGAGCCAACATTCCGCAGAGCTGGCCCGGCATTAAGATGGACAAGACTTCCGGAACAGCTACGGCGGCTTACATTCCCACAGCCATGATCAGCAATGTGATTATCAACAACGGCGGCAACGGCAAGCAGACCGAAACGCTCACCACACCGCTAACCTCCAACAGCATTGGCCTTACCGGCGAAATCATCGGACAGGACCAGTACGGAAACGACATCTACAAAGTCAAGTACAACACGCCTGGTCCGGGCTGACCGGCATAAGCGCACCGTAAAAACCAGTTAAGGAATAAACAAATCGATAGCATACTATCCTAACCTATTACATCGTAACGGGAGGGGCTTTCCAGCAGGAAGGCTCCTCTTTTTATGCCCTCGGGATAAGTACATTAAAACCTCCCCTGTGCTTCATGCACAAAGGAGGTTTTTATTTATATATGTTGATTCCTGACTCAAAAACAATTTATTATACCTGCGGTGCGCTGACCTTAGGCAGTTCCAGAATACTGTTACCAGAGCCGCTGACGTATGGGTCGTATAATTTAAAGAAATACAGTCCGTCCCACTTCTTTTGTAAGTATATTTTGTCATAAAGTATTAGCTGCTGCTCTTCGTCATAATACGCCTGCAAGCCAACGGTGGCATTATGGAGGCTTATCTTAGGCAACGTACAAAAATAATCCTGATAAAACGCCTTGACCTCATCCTCCGTACAAAGGTTTCAATCTTTTCACCATTGACCGCATATGGTCCCACCGGCCTTGAGCCTTTTGGTATAGGTATATTGGAGATGACGCCTTGATTTTCCGGAAAGGTTCTTTGATAGCTTATTTGATTATACTCGACAACGCGGGCAACCGTAATGGCGGCAATCCCGAGCAACAGGATGGCGGTAACTGTTAAAATCCCATTTTTAAGCTTTTTTCTGGTCACGGTGTTCCATCCGCAAATAGATTGTATATATGTCCCTTACCCTGATT
>UQHH01000010.1 GCA_900540865.1 uncultured Oscillospiraceae bacterium | reverse complement strand
AAAGCAACGGGCGTTTCAAAAAAGGAAGGGGGCACCAATGGTTCCCCCTTTTTATATCAATAAAGAAAATTAGATATTTAGAAAATCAAAAAGCTGAAAGCTCCAAAAAATATCAATCGAATAAGTGATTAAAAAAATCGCCGATGATGTCAAGCGCACTTGTCGGCAAAACCTCCATACTCTGTTCGCCGAGCGTAAACTCCTCGATTTCAAGCGTGATCTCCTGTGACATCACCTCCACCGAGACCTCAGACGGAAAGCTTACCGTGTTTCCTTCAAACGTAAGCTTATCGGAAAGGTTATTCACCGAGTCGTTTTGGAACAAAAACGATATAATCCAATCAGCGGGTACAGGCAGCTTGCCGAGCTTCGTATTGGAAAGCGTAACGGTAAACTTCTTGCCTTCGCTGTCGAGCGATACCTGCGCGTCTCCAGACAGCACGAGCATCTGACCCATACCGTTTAGCCTTGCGTAAACCCTGTTTGGCTGGTCCTTATGTAAGTTGATAACGAGCGCGTCCAGCTGAAGAGGAGGGGACGCCTGCTCCTGATTTTCAATCGCGCTTTGCTGGAACAGGTAGGCTAGCATGGAATTGAGCTCGTCCTCGCTGATTTCCTGCTTTGCGCCGAACATGACCGATTGCGCGAGCGTATAGGCAAGCTTGTTGGAAGCCTCAACTTCAAATTTTGAAAGGTCGTCGGTTGAGAGCGCCAGGTTGATGGCGGCTACGGCGGCAAGCGCCAGCAGTACAATCAAAACACCGATGGTAATAAAAATATTCCGTACGGCGTGCCCGCGTTTTTCAGGCTCCAGCTCAGACTGCCCAAAATGGTCGCCATAATCGGCGGGCGGCACAAAATTTTGTATTTCCTTTTTCATATAAATCCTCCGTTTCGGGATTAAATCACAGCATAGCGGAAAATTTTCGCTTTCCCAGAGTATTATGCAGCTTATTTACCGGTACAGACAATTTCTCTGTCGTTTCAGTCCGATGGTTAAATCCCGTTAAAATCAGCGCGCCATTTGTCCACCCGGCAAAATCGATATTATCATAAATGTCGTAATCTGAATCAAACAGCAAATGGATATCCAACCACACTTCACTGGCCTTTAAAGGCTGTGAAAAATCGAGCACAATCACCGAATAGGGCCGCGCCCAAAAACAACCTTGTATGGCAAGAAGGTTGCTTTGTGGTTCGTAAAATGCGTCTGTCCAGATAAAGGTTTCCTCAAACGCCTTCTTTTCAAAGAGAAAAGACTGAGCCGGAAGATAGTGGAAATCCTGCATAGTTTGCAGGTTAAGAGCGCTGTAACCATAAAGGTCCTGACGGAAAATAAGGTAATCGTTCCCGTCGCTATGCTGAATAAGCCGGAAGAACTCCGCCTCGTTGTTGATATTATACCAGCGATAGAAAACTTTGCCCATTTGATTTTGCAATTCGCATTCGCTGCCATGATGGGTGCCGTATTGATTTATATTTTTATAGTGACGGACTTTGAGTATAAAGCCACCGGCTTCGGTATTCAGCTTTATTTCTTCTGTATGTGGGCAAAGGCATTCAGGACAAAACATGGCCATACGCTGTTTCCGGTGATTCTGATAGTTTTTTGTGTATGCCGCATTCATGCTCGGTTCCACCTCTCCCGAAAAAAGATATATAATATAGGTGGTTAATACGTTTTTTATTTCAGCTCTACAATGGTCACTCCGTTTTCTCCCTCGCCGTATACGCCCAGGCGGAAGCTCTTGACCGCTTTGTTTCCCTTTAAATGCGCGTGTACCTCGCGGCGCAGTACGCCGGTACCCTTGCCGTGGATGACCGTAATCTGTCCGATGCCGGACAGGATTGCGGAATCGATGGCGTTTTCAAGCTCCATAATTGCTTCGATTGCCGTCATACCGCGCAAGTCCACGTCCGTCACAGGCCGCGCGGTCGCGGCGCTTTTTATATTACGCGTTGTCGAGCGGATTATTTCCTTCTGTGGTTTTTCGTTTAACAGCCGCAGGTTATCGAGCGGCACACGCGTTTTAATGATGCCCGCCTGCACGAGCACCTTGCCGGAGGTGTCCGCCTCCTCAAGCACCGTGCCCTTTTTATCGATGTCGAAAATCAGCACGCTGTCGCCCTTTTTGAGCGCGCGCGGCAGGGTATAGCCGCTGTTGCTCTTTTCCTTGACCGGGTCGGCGCTGTCGTCCATTTTACGGATACCGGCGCGAAGCTCCGCTTTTTCCTGCGCGGTCAGGCCCTTTTTCTTTTCGGCCTGCTCGAGCCTGTCGAGAATGGCGTATGCCTGTGCGCGCGTTTTCGCGCTTATCTGCTGCGCCTCTTCTTTGGCCTTTTTTATCTCCTCGTCCGCAAGCTGCTTGACGCGTGCAAGCTCCCGCTGCGCCTGCTCGCGGTCGCGTTTAGCCTTCTGGGTGATTTCTTCCGTTTCCTTTAAACGTTCCTCAAGGTTCTGCCGGCGCTTTTCAAGTGTTTGCACAACGTCCTCAAATTGCCTGTTTTCCGCGGAGACCAGCTCCCGCGCGCGGGATACGACCTCTTTTGAAAGCCCCAGCCTTTCTGAAATGGCAAACGCGTTCGACCGCCCGGGTACGCCGATTAACAGCTTATAGGTTGGGCGCAGTGTCGCGACGTCGAACTCGCAGCAGCCGTTTTCCACGCCGTCGTTCTGCAGGGCGAAGGCCTTGAGCTCCGCGTAATGTGTTGTGGAGGCTGTTTTTGCGCCGAGGACGCGCAGCCGTTCCAGAATTGCAATCGCAAGCGCCGCGCCCTCTACCGGGTCGGTGCCCGCGCCGAGCTCGTCGATGAGCACCAGGCTGTCCGTTCCGGCCTGCTTTAAAATACCGGTAATGTTCGTCATATGCGCCGAAAAAGTAGAAAGGGACTGCTCGATGCTCTGCTCGTCCCCGATGTCCGCAAGCACTGTGCCGAACACGGAAAGCTCGCTGTTGTCCCTTGCGGGTATCATCAGGCCGCACATCGCCATCAGGGTAAGAAGCCCCAGCGTTTTTAAAGATACGGTCTTGCCGCCCGTATTCGGGCCGGTTATCACGAGTGTATCGAACGAAATCCCCAGCTCAATATCAGTGGGGACAACCTTTTGCGGGTCAATCAGCGGATGGCGCGCCTCCCTAAGCCTGATTCTGCCTTTATCGTTTAAAACCGGCGTGCTCGCTTTCATTTTATAGCCGAGCTCCGCCTTCGCGAAAATTACGTTGAGCTCGATGAGCATATGATAGCTTTCGATTACCTGGTCGGCAAACGAACCGGCCTCCAAGGACAGCTCCGCCAGAATGCGCTCAATTTCCGCCTTTTCCTTGCTGCGCAGGACGCGGATTTCGTTGTTCGCCTCGACCACGCCCATCGGCTCGATAAAAAGCGTCGCGCCGGAGGAGGAGGTGTCGTGCACCAGACCCTTGATGTTCGCGCGGCATTCCGCCTTAACGGGTACGACATAGCGGCCGTCGCGGATGGTCACGATGGCGTCTTGTAAATATTTTTGATAGGCCGCGCTGTGTATCATTTTATCGAGCACGTCGCGCGCTTTCCCGGACGCGCTTTGTATCTTCCTGCGAATTGAGGCAAGCTCGTTCGACGCGTGGTCGGACATTTCTTCTTCCGACAATATCGCGTCCGTAATCTTTTCTTCTAAATATTTGTTGGGTACGAGCGTTTCAAAATGTGGGTCGAGCGATGTTTCCACAGAAGCGGATTTCTGCCGCCACTGCTTTAACGAACGGATAACGCGCAGAACCTCTGCAACGCGCAGCAGCTCAAGCATCGTAAGTACGCCGCCCGCCTGAGCGCGGCGAAGAGGGTTCGATACGTCCTTCACGCCGCCGAACGACGGCGCGCCGAACCGCCCGCTGAGCATATGCGCGTCGCTTGTTTCTTTTTGTAAAAGAGTAACCTCATACAGCCCGTGCGCGGGCGTAAGCCGAAGCGCCAAGTCGTGCGCGTCCGCGCAGGTCGTCTCCTGCGCGAGCATATGTAATATTTTATCAAGCTCCAAGGCTTTTTCATGTCTGTTCATTTTTCTTCTCCGGTGTGTATTTATGTTAGTCCCGTATGGTTTTATAAAAATCGAGCGTTTGAAAGTTTTTTTCGCTGATATGCAGCAGGTATTCCTCGCTTGCTCGTTCCAGCAGAGTGACGGAATCCGGCGGCAGGGTAAACTGGAACAGCTTACCGAACTCCGCGTAAACGCAGTGGCGCATCGCCGTCGTCACGCCCATACCGAGCAGGATAGAATATTCCCCGTTTTCTTTGAGGCAGTCCCCGCACAGTAAAACGCCGCGTTTCGGCAAAAAATACATTTTTTCGTGCTCGTAGCATTTGCAGCTTTCGCAGCAGATTAAGTCGGGCATATAGCCGCCGAGCGTAAGCATGCGCAGCTCAACCGCCGCCTTAACCAGCCCAGCGGGGCGCTTGCCGCGTGAAAGCAGGTACAAGGCGTTTAAAAGCAGGCGCAGATAGTCGCCGGCGGGCAGGTTTTCCGGTACAAAATGGAGCGCCAGCTCGCAGAAGTACTGCGCAAGCGACATTTTCACCACATCGTTTCTCAGCGGAATGAACATCTCCTCTGACTGTGCCTCGTCTATGGTATAGGTATCCCGCCCGGCAAAAATCACCAGGCGGGAATAGCACAGCAGCCGCGTGGCGGCTCCCTTGGGGCTTTTGAGGCTCCGGCAGTTACGCACAAAAGCGCGCACGACGCCGTGGCTTCTCGTCAAAACCGTGACCAGCCTATTCTGCTCCCCGATATTCTGTTCCCTGAGTATCAGACCATCCGTCGAAATTCTCATGCGCGGCCTCCTGCGCGATGCCGGCGCCGGGCTGTTCTCCTTCGTTTTTAATCGTTGTATACGTTAAATAGTCGAGAACGCTCCCGGTTTGTAAAAAAGCCGTCCAGGCATCCGTTTCGTCCATATCTTACACACCCTTAACCGTTAATAAAGCGGACGTTTTTTCGTCCCTATTAACAGTATACTCACGCACAATGGTGATATAGCGTGTAAATTGTAGAACAAAATTAAGTTAATTTTTTCCTTTTTTGTTTGGCGCGTTTAGTCAAAATTCGAGCCGTCGTAACCAAGTGAGCGCAGGAGGCCCTGCCGGTTGCGCCAGTCCTCCTTGACCTTGACCCAAAGGGTCAGGTTGATTTTACAATCAAAAAACCGTTCCATGTCCTGTCTTGCAAAGGAGCCGACCTTTTTGAGCATGGCGCCGCCCTTGCCGATTATGATTCCCTTATGGCTGTCGCGCTCGCAGTAAATGGTTGCGTCCAGGTCTACGATTCCGGAACCGTCCGGGCGCGTTTTCATTTTTTCCACGACCACCGCCGTGCCGTGCGGGATTTCCTTGTCGAGCAGGCGCAGCAGCTTTTCGCGGATGATTTCGCCCGCAAGCACACGCTCCGGCTGGTCGGTCAGCGTGTCGTCGTCAAACATGTGGCCGCCGGGCTGCGAGAGCTTTTTCAACTCCGCCTTGAGCTCGTCCACGCCCCTGCCGTCCTGCGCGCAGACCGGGACGATTGCTTCAAAATCGAATTCCTTGCTGTAATGGAGAATACGCTCCATCATTTCTTCCTTGTTTTTCAGCAAGTCAATTTTATTGAGCGCCAGCACTGCGGGAAGGCCGAGCTTTTTAAATTTTTCGATAAGCATAAGCTCCGTCTGCGACGGGTCGTACCCCGCCTCCGCCACGAGCAGGCACGCGTCCACGCCGGATACCGATTCGTTGACGGAACGCACCATATAGCTGCCGAGCTCCGTACGCGGCTTGTGCATGCCGGGCGTGTCGATAAAGACAAGCTGTGTTTCCTCTTCTGTCAGCACGCCCATAATGCGCGTGCGCGTCGTCTGCGGCTTGCTCGACACAATGGCTATTTTCTGCCCGAGCAGCTGGTTTAAAAGCGAAGATTTGCCGACGTTCGGCCTGCCGACTATCGCGACAAACGCCGTTTTATCAGTTGTATTTTGCTGTTTTATCAGTTGGTTCAAAAAGGTACCTCCATGGCGCTGCGGCCTAAAATTTGAAAAAGGCGGAGAGCCGATCCCTCCGCCTGTCCGTATCGTTTCCAATGGTAGCTGATTTATCGATTCCCGCCGTCATCATTGTCATCCTCCCTGTGGAACAGGGATTTCGCGTTTTCCGCCATAGCGGAGGGGCCGATGACAATAAATAATATCGCAACAAGCACCGTCAGAATAAACAGCGTAAAGATTGCCGGGTCACCGCAAAGGAAATTGACAAGCGCCCACAGCTTGTCCGGCTGCCAGAATATCAGCGCGCCGATGACAGCCGCGATGATAGCGGTCACGAGAACTGCGCCCGCGGCCACGTCCTTTGCAAGCTTAATCAGCGGATGGTATTCCTTTGTTACGGCGTCGCTGATTTTTTCCACTGCCGTATTGACGAGCTCCGCCGACATCACGCTGCCGATGGTAAGCAGCAGCAGCGCCCAGCGCTCCGCGGGCAGCCCGAAAAAGGCTCCGAGCGCCAGCATATATAGCGTCACGACGATATGGATGCGCATATTGCGCTCCGATTTGATTCCTGCCGCAATGCCGCGGATTGCGTAACGGAAGGAGCGAAAAAAGTCCATTACTCGTTGATGATATAGCTCGAGGAAGCGGGCAGCCCGAGCTGGTCCATGATATACTCTTCCTTTTCCCTCATATGTACCCGTTCCAGGTTATCCTCATGGTCATAGCCGAGCAGGTGCAGTACGCTGTGCGCGGTCAGATAGCCGACCTCCCGCTGGAGGCTGTGGTCGAACCGCAGCGCCTGCTCCTGCGCCTTTTCCATGGAAATGACGACGTCGCCCAGAATCTGCGCGCCAGTATCGGGGTCGATGTCATAAACTCCGTTTTCGCCCATGCCGAACGAAAGCACGTCCGTTACCATATCCTTGTCGCGGTACTGCTTGTTATAATCCTTGATTTGCGCGTTGTTTACAAAGGTCACGCTGATTTCTGCGGAGCCCTTGAAATCCTCCATGCGCAGCACGGCGTTACAGCAGCGGCGCACAAGCATGCGCAGCCCCGTGGGAATTTTAATTTCTTTTTGTTTGTTTGTTATAATGACTCTTATCTTATCCATTTCTGTTTCGCTTGACCTCCTCGTTTTTCTCATAAGCCTTGATGATTTCCTGCACCAGCTTATGGCGGACCACGTCCTTCTCACTGAAGGCGACGTGGGCAATATCTTTTACATTTTTTAATATCCTGACGCATTCCTTCAGGCCTGAACGGCATCCGGACGGCAGGTCAATCTGGGTAATATCGCCGGTAATGACCATTTTGGAGTTAAAACCGAGCCTCGTCAAAAACATCTTCATCTGCTCCCCGGTGGTGTTCTGCGCCTCGTCGAGGATGATAAAGCTGTCGTCGAGCGTGCGTCCACGCATATACGCAAGTGGCGCCACCTCAATATTGCCGCGCTCCACGTATTTCTGGTACGTTTCAGCGCCGAGCATATCGAACAGCGCGTCGTACAGGGGGCGCAGGTACGGGTCGACCTTGCTCTGCAAATCGCCGGGAAGGAAGCCGAGCTTCTCTCCGGCCTCTACAGCCGGCCTCGTCAGTATGATGCGGTTGACCTGCCTGGAACGGAACGCGGTAACGGCCATGGCGACCGCCAGATACGTCTTGCCTGTTCCGGCAGGGCCTACGCCGATGGTAATCGTATTGTCCCGTATAGCGTTGCAGTACTGCTTCTGCCCGAGCGTTTTAGGCTTTACCGGCTTGCCCTTGGAGGTAATACAGATGCAATCCCCCGCGAGCTGCTCAATTTTTTCCTCGGTGCCGTCGTTTACAAGCGACATGCAGTAACGGACGTTCTGCTCGCTCAGGCTTTCTCCGCGGTTTACAAGCTTTAGCAGGCTGTCTATTACCTTCGCGGCCTTTGTAACCGCCTCCGGCTCGCCCGTAATTTTCAGGTCGGAGCCCCTGCCTATCACGCCGACGGCATATTCATTTTCAATCAGCTTGATATTCTCGTCAAAGCTGCCGAACAGCGCCATGGCGTGTTCCATACGGTCTATATTTACAATTTGTTCCAGCGCTAATTCACCTTCCTGAAAGTTAAAAAATTAACAAATAGTAAAAACTATTGGAAATATACAATATAACCTTGTGATGCCCAAATTATCTGTAATTATAACACAGAAAAATCTTGAAGTCATTAAAAAAGTGTAAAAATATTTTAATACGTAAACTTTTGTAGATTTTTCCTAATAATAAAAGAAGCGGTTTTCCTGAATCTAGGCGGTTTTACACATTTTTGTACATGTATTCCATTTGCTTTTTTTCTTGAAAAATGGTAATATGATTTTAATTATAGCGGAAAGGGGGCTTCATGATGGCGCAGGTATGCTTGCCCGAGGGCTTTTCCCTGCCCGAGGAGCTCCTTACCATCCTTCAAAACGAACGCCTCCCACACGCGGTCGTACTGCAAAGCGCTGGCCGTGAAAAGCGGGAGGCCTGCGCACAATTCCTGACCCGTTTCGCTGTCTGCGGCACAGCGGGCGACAGGCCGTGCGCAAGCTGTCCGGGCTGTGTAAAGGTTCAGGCCGGAACACACCCGGACGTTTACACCGCGCAGGGCGCGGGTAAGACGCAGGCAATTCCGGTCGATGAAATCCGCAAAATCTGTGCGGACGCGTATATCATCCCGAACGAAGCGCGCACGAAGGTTTATGTACTGCCGGACGCGGATAAAATGCTTGCCCCCGCGCAGAACGCTTTTTTAAAGGTGCTCGAGGAGCCGCCTCAGAATATCCTGTTCCTTCTCACCTGCGAAAACGCACAGAACCTTTTACAAACCATACGGTCGCGCGTGACGGTGTTTATCCTGGACAAAGAAGAGGATAAGCCGTCCGCGGCGGAAGGTAAGGCAGGAGAGCAGGCCGTGCAGCTTGCCAGCGCTTTATGCGCAAAAAAGGAAACAGAGCTTCTTAGGGCTGCCGCCGCGCTTACGGACAAGCAGCTTGCAAAGGAAACGCTGGCCCGTTTTTCCGGTATAGCGAGGGAAGCGCTCGCATTTCGCTACCGGCAAAACGAAGAGGCGTCCGATTTGGCGCGAGAGCTGTCACGCTCGTTAAGGCCGCAGGGATTGCTCGGCACCCTTGAGCTTTTGGGGCAGGCGCGTATTAGGCTTGAGCGCAACGTGAATATGACGCTTTTTACCGCATGGCTGTCAAGCGCCCTGCGTGAGCAAAAATATAAATAAAGCTTTTATATAGAAAGAAGCGGTAATACCGCATACAGGAGGTTTTTATGGCAGAGGTTATCGGCGTACGTTTTAAAGAGGTCGGGAAGGTTTATTTCTTCGACCCTGACCATACGGAATTAAAGGAAGGCGAGCCGGTTATCGTGGAAACGGCGCGCGGTGTGGAATGCGGTTTTGTCGCGACGGAAAACCGCGAAATCCCTGACGAGGAAATCGTCCATCCGCTGAAAAAGCTCATCCGCAAGGCGACAAGCGAGGATTTGAAGCGCGTAGAAGAAAACAGGCGCAGGGAGAAGGAAGCCTTTTCCATCTGTGAAAAGAAAATTGCCTCCCATAAGCTTGAGATGAAGCTCGTCGACGTGGAGTATACGTTTGACAACAGCAAAATCCTGTTCTATTTTACGGCTGACGGCAGGGTCGATTTCCGCGCACTCGTAAAGGATTTGGCAAGCGTGTTCCGTACAAGGATTGAGCTGCGCCAAATCGGCGTGCGCGACGAGGCAAAAATGCTCGGCGGATTAGGAATCTGCGGCAAGCCGTTTTGCTGCTCCACCTTCCTGGGGGAATTCCAGCCTGTTTCCATTAAAATGGCAAAGGAGCAGGGCCTTTCCTTAAGCCCAGTGAAAATATCAGGTACGTGCGGCAGGCTGATGTGCTGCTTAAAGTATGAGCAGGAGGCCTACGCCGATTTGCTGCGCACCACGCCGAAGCTCGGCGCAATCGTCAATACGCCGGAAGGCAAGGGCGTCGTCGTAGACCAGAACCTTCTTACCGGCGTTTTAAAGGTCCGCATGGACCGCGCGCCCGAGGCCGCGCCGCAGACCTTTAAGGTCAAGGAAGTCAAGGTATTAAAGGACGCGCAGATTCGGCTCGATAAAAAAGAAATAGAAGAGCTTAAAGGTCTTGAATAAATTTTATGCAGGACATGTAAATATTACTTTTTTCAGCAAAACCGTTGCTTTTTTTAAAATCAATGCTACAATAGACATGTAATTTTAAAGGAGGTGTTCCCCCATGGCATATACAATTAACGATGACTGCATTTCCTGCGGTGCTTGCGAGGCAGAGTGTCCTGTAGGCGCAATTACGGAGGGAGACGGCAAATACGTAATCGACCCTGACACTTGCACAGAGTGCGGTGCTTGCGCAGATACTTGCCCCGTCGGCGCTCCGAACCAGGAGTAATTTCATCACAACAGAAAAAATAAACGGCAGGGGAATTTCTCTGTCGTTGTTTTTTTGCCAAAGTTTCGGTGTTTACATGAGGGGAGGCGCTCTTTTATGCTTAAGGATGGGGAACGGCTCGAGCCGCTCGGCGGCGGTGTGCGCGTGATTGTTTCACAACAGCACCGCTTTACGACCGACACGGTTTTGCTCGCCCATTTCGCCGCGCCAAAAAAGAATGAAACGGCCATAGAGCTTGGCTCAGGCTGCGGGGCTATCCCGCTCATCTGGAGCAAATCGGGCATGCCAAAGCATATTGACGCAGTGGAGCTGCAAAGCGACGCGGCGGACATGCTTATCCGTTCGGCTGCGCTCAACGGTTTTGAAAAAACCATTACGGTACATCAATTGGACCTGCGCTGCCTAAAAGGAAAGCTGCCCTTTGGCGCTTACGATTTAGCCGCCTGCAACCCACCCTATAAAATGCTGGGAAGCGGCCTGCAAAACCCGCGGGAGGCGCAAAGGCTTGCGCGCCATGAATGCATGTGCACCCTGGAGGACATTTCGAAAGCAGCTTCAGGCCTGCTGCGCTTCGGCGGCCGGTTTTGTATGTGCCAGCGCCCGGAACGCCTTTGCGATATTATGAATACGCTGCGCAAATCGGGCCTGGAGCCGAAGCGCCTGCGCATGGTGCAGCAGCGCCCTGAAAAGGCGCCGAAGCTCGTGCTGATTGAGGCAAAGCGCGGCGCGCGCCCCGGCGGGCTTGTGGTTGAGCCGGCGCTCATGATTGAGGATGAAACGGGCGGCTTTTCGCGGGAAATGCTCCGTATTTATGGAGATTATAAATGTGGGCATTTATAATCTCCGCGCCTAAATTTAAAACGTACCATTTGATATTTTTAAATTCAGCATTCTGCTACTTGTTTTTCTCGATAAAACTTTCTATGTTCCATCAAAAGGGAAAAACAATTCGCTGTTTTTCCCTTTTGTAAACCCTTTTCGTCGACAGGGAAAACCTCGTCGCAGGTTTTCCCTTGACCCTTTCCAGCCGAGCAAGGGGCTGCGCCCCTTACAATCCCCGTTTTGCAGAAAACGTGAACATTCCTCGTTCTATGTATGGGATATATGCTGGATACTACGGGACGTGTCATCTCCGCGCCTTCGCGCGGAGTACTACCTATGTTCGGTACTTTATACTGGATTTTAACTCCTGCGTCATATTATAAGTTTTCAAGAAGCTTCTCTTTCAGCAGATTTGTTTTAATATTAAGCCTTGGGGCAAAAACATTACAAAGTACAGCGCTCACGAAGTACTCCGCGCGAAGGCGCGGCGCACAGCGGTCCCGTACTATCGTTTCTACACCCCGCACATAAAACGAGGAGCGGCCACAAAGCCTACAGCACCACCGAAGGATTCTTAAGGGAACTCTTCAGGTTCCCTTAAGTCGCCGGAAAGAAGATTCCAAAAGGAGGAAACCGGCGAAAACGGTTTCTTCCTTTTGGAAAGATAGCATAGAAAGTTTTAGCAAGAAAAACAAGTAAATTTTGCTTACAAAATTTAAAGGAGAAGGAGGCGGAAGAATGGCAGGAACCTTATATGTGGTCGGTACGCCGATTGGAAACCTCGGGGATTTGTCGCCGCGCGCCGTGCAGACGCTCCGGGAAGTGGACTTTATCGCGGCGGAGGACACGCGCGTAACGCTCAAGCTTTTGAACCGCTTTGATATTAAAAAACCGATGGTCAGCTATTTTGAACATAATAAGCGCGAGCGCGGTGAAATCATCTGCGCCCGTCTGGAGGAAGGCGAAAGCTGTGCGCTCGTTACCGACGCGGGGATGCCCGCCATTTCCGACCCTGGGGAGGAGCTCGTGCGCCAGTGCGCCCAGCGCGGAATACCGGCGGTCGCCGTACCTGGGCCGAGCGCCGTCATTACAGCGCTCGCGCTTTCCGGCCTTCCGACGGGACGGTTTACGTTCGAGGGCTTTTTGAGCATGAATAAAAAAAGCCGGCGCGCGCACCTGCTGGAAATCAAAGATGAAAAACGCACCATGGTATTTTACGAGGCGCCGCACAAGCTTGCGAACACGCTGCGCGATTTATACGAAGCGCTGGGCGACAGAAACCTGTCAATCGTGCGCGAGCTGACAAAGGTGCATGAAGAGGTAATCCGCACCACGCTTTCCGAAGCGTCGCGGCGCTATGCGGAAAACACCCTCAAGGGCGAGCTGGTGCTCGTGGTCGAAGGCGCCGCGCAGGAGCGTGAAAAGGCCTTCACCTTGGAGGAAGCCTGTGAGCTTGCGCTTTCCTATACGGGCGAAGGCCTGTCTATGTCGGATGCGTCAAAACGCGCGGCAAAGGAAACGGGGCTTAAAAAGGGCGATATTTACAAACGGCTTTCTGATGACAAGCTGTGAAAGGAAGTTTTATTCGATGACATACAGCCAAGCGGTTGACAAAATCAATTCACTTTTAAAATTCGGCTCCCGTCCGGGGCTTGACCGCATTGAAACGCTGCTCGATAAAATGGGCAGGCCGCAGGATAAAACGAAATTTATCCATGTCGCGGGTACAAACGGCAAAGGCTCCGTCTGTACCATCCTGTCAGGTGTACTGCGCGCGGCCGGGTATAAAACGGGATTGTTTTTATCCCCGTTTATCGTTGATTTCCGCGAGCGCATCCAGATTGACGGGGAGATGATTCCCGAGCAGGCGCTCTGCGAAATTACGGAGGACATTATGCCGCTCGTGGAGGAAATGGCCGCACGAGATGAAATTATTACAGAATTTGAGCTGGTAACGGCAATCGCGTTTGAATGGTACGCCCGCAGCCGCTGCGATGTGGTCGTGCTCGAGACGGGCCTCGGCGGGCTTTTGGACTGCACCAACGTAATAGGCACGCCGCTTGCAAGCGTCATCACTTCCATCAGCCTCGACCATACGGCGGTACTGGGCGGCACGCTCGGGGAAATCGCTTTCCAAAAGGCGGGTATCATAAAGCACGGCGGCAAAACGGTGTTTCTTCCACAGCAGGAGGAGGTTAACCGGGTGATTATGGATACGGTAAAGGAACGGCGCAACGCGTTTTATAATGCTAGCGATTATATGCCGAAGCTTCTTTCATCCTCTGTCAAGGGTACAAAGATGCGTTTTAAGGGTCAGGAGCTGTCCCTGCCGCTCATCGGCGCGCACCAATTAAAAAACGCGGCGGCGGCGCTTGCGGCAATCGACGCGATGCGCGGCAGCCTTACCATTCCCGATAAAGCTGTGGAAAAGGGGTTTGCTAACGCGTTTATCCCCGCGCGGCTTGAGCTGATGAACGATAACCCGCTTGTCCTGCTCGACGGCGCGCACAACCCCGGCGGTATGAAAGCGCTTTCCGACGCGGTGAAAACCTATTGCAGGGGTAAAAACACGGTTTGTGTTATCGGTATGCTGCGTGACAAGGACAGCGTGACCTCCCTTTCCTATATAAAGGGGCTGTTTTCGTCCGTGATTGCGCTGTCGCCCGACAATCCGCGCGCTATGCCGGCGGAGGAGTTCGCGCAGGAGGCGCGCGCGTATTTCGACATGGTCATCCCCATGCACGACAAGGAACACGCGGTCAAACGCGCCTTTGAGCTTGCGGGCGAGGACGGCGCCGTCGTCGTGTGCGGCTCGCTTTATCTGGCGGCCGAGCTGCGCCCCATCCTGATACGGACAAGAAACGAACGATAATCTAAAAATATGACAACCGGTTTCGATAAAAATTTTTAATAACATCATCTATTATTACTGTTAGTAGATGATGTCCCCCCGCGCGGACGGAATGTTTAGGGACAAGCCCGGCAGCTCCCGCGTGGCAGCAATACAGGCATTAGGAATCATCTATCTCTTTGGGATAGGTGATTTTTATTTTTTTGTCGGAAAATGTATATTTCCGCGCTTGATTTCCAATACTATCCATAATACATACTTTTCATAGGAATCGGGGAATGTGAAATGAATGTTCAGCTTAGCTGCAGCAGCAAGGGCGAGCTGACCGCTCTTTTGAGCGGCGAAATCGACCATCACACGGCGCGGGGGATGCGCAAGGCAATCGACAGCGAATGCGAGCGCCTGCACCCTACCCTGCTCCGGCTGGACTTTTCCAGCGTACAATTTGCGGACAGCTCCGCCATTGGGTTAATCATGGGAAGGTACCGGCTGATGCAGCTGCTCGGTGGCTATGTCAAGGTGGTAGGCGTTCCCAAGCACCTCAAACGGCTGATTGAGCTGTCGGGCGTGGGCGCCCTGGGCGTTTTGGAGTTTAAAGGAAAGGAAGTGCAGAAATGAAGCCCGTAAACGAAATGAAGCTGAGCTTCTTGAGCCGCAGCGCAAATGAAAGCTTTGCAAGGGCGGCTGTCTCGTCCTTTGTTTTACAGCTCGACCCGACGGTCGGCGAGCTTGCGGATATAAAGACGGCCGTGTCTGAGGCCGTTACCAATTGCATCGTCCATGCCTACGCCGGAACGTCGGGCGTCATATACATAACGGCGCAGATTTTTGAAAAAGGGCGCTTCGTCATAAAAATACGCGACAAGGGCTGCGGCATCGAGGATGTGAAGCAGGCGATGGAGCCGCTCTATACCACGGGCGGCGAGGAACGCGCGGGGCTTGGCTTTGCCGTAATGATGAGCTTTATGGATAAAGTAAAGGTGTCCTCACGCCCTGAGAAGGGAACGGTCGTAACCATGACGAAAATGCTTTCGCAAAGCGGGGAACAAGATGGCTGACAGGGCCGCTTTCATCAATGAAAACCTGGGGCTTGTCCATGCGTGCGCAAAGCGCTTCAAGGGGCGCGGAATCGAATACGACGACCTGTACGGCGCCGGGTGCGTCGGGCTTGTCAAGGCGGCAGACAATTTCGATACGAGCCGCGGGCTGCGCTTTTCCACCTACGCGGTTCCCGTTATCCTGGGCGAGATGCGCAGGCTGTTCCGTGACGGCGGCGCGGTCAAGGTAAGCCGCAGCTTAAAGGAGCTGTCCCTGAAAGCGACGCGCACCTGCGAGGCGTTTGCCACAAAGCATGGGCGCGACCCGACAATCAGCGAGCTCGCGGAAAGCCTGCAGGTCGAGCCGGAGCTTGCTGCTGAGGCGTTAAACGCCGCGGCAAGGCCGGTTTCGCTTTCCGCCGGTGAAGAAAACGGGGGTGGGCAGCTCGACATTCCCATAGACGCGCCGGAGGAAAAGCTCACGGAGCTTTTGTCCTTACGGCAGGTAATTGGGGAACTTGACGAGCGCGACCGGGCGCTCATCGTCCTGCGCTTTTTTAAAAACCGGACGCAGACCCAGACGGCCCAAGAGCTTTCCATGTCTCAAGTCCAGGTGTCGCGCAGGGAAAAGAAAATATTGCTGCTGCTGCGGGAAAAGCTCGTGGTTTGAACTGAATTTCGCGCAGTTGTAAAAAAGCGTTTGGAAACGTCTTGCTTCCAAACGCTTTTTATTTTTCTTCATCTCTTGAAAGAATCTCCATCATCAGCCGCGCGCCGCATTTGAAGCCGTCGACATATCCTTGGGTTGTTTCCATGCACTGCATGTCTGTCTTTAGCAGCATCACGTTTTCATAGTCTTGCCTAAGCTGTGCGGAAAGCTTTTCATAAAAGGCCTTCTCCGCCTCTTTTTCCTTTTCGGCCGCCTCTTTGTATTGCGGTGTTTTTGGTATCGGATATTTTTCACTTTCCTGCGTACCATAGAAAAGCTGCATAATCGTATCCTGCATACAGATTTGTCTCCTTACAATTTAATATAGATAACGGGACCGGTTTACCCTAAAACAGGTTAGCCTTAGCGGCCATGCAGGATGCCGCACGCCCAGCGTCCGGTATATCGGTAAACCGCTTATGGTCCTGTAAAGAAAGATTTTCCTCCGATGACAAATTTATTTTAAGTTTAAACCAATTCGGGTTAAATGTCAATATACCAATACGGTTTACATATAATGTCAGCAGGAGGATGAATACTATGTATCAAAGATTAAAAGAGATGCGGGAGGATAAAGACCTTCCACAGAAGGAATTAGCAAAATATCTACATTGTACGCAGGTATGTTATTCCAGATATGAGCTGGGCAAGCGTGATATTCCGACCGATTCGCTGATAAAGCTGGCGGAATTTTATAATACCAGTATCGATTACTTGCTTGGGCTGACAAACGAGCCTAAACCGTACCCAAGGAAAAAGAAAACAGAGGAAAGGTAAATAGCCTTTCCTCAAACACCTTTTTATTTGATTGATTCTTAACAGGCTGCTGGGCTGCGCAGCGCGCGCTGAAAATGACCGGCTGTCTTGGTTTTTTACGCTGTTTTTTGCAAAAACGGCGCTTTTTTCATGGAATAAAGTATTCTGCTGCTTGTTCTTTATTTGAAACGTGTTCGTTTCTTTAAGGGAACCTTGGCTTCCCTTAAGAATCCTTCGGGGCTGCTGTAGACATTGTAGCCGCTCCACGTTTTATGTTCGAGGTGTAGAATGGATAGTACAGGACCGCCCAGCGCCGCCCCTTCGCGCGGAGTACCTCGTGGGTGCGGTACTTTATGACTCGGTTTCCTCAGCTGTTTTTTCTATTTCTTTTATTTTCTCTTTCAACAAACGAACAATCCACTGCGAAAGCTCACATTTTTCCATCAGCGCAATAAATTTTGCTTTCTGAAGCAGTTTACTGTTTATTTGAACATATATAATATTCCGTTTCATTTTTCCTTCTTCATTTGCGTGAGTGGCCAAATCTTCCAAGTAGCTTGATAAAGAATATTCCCCATATTTTTTAATGTTCATTTAATAGTCCCCCTTTGACTATTTCTAGAAGTTGCTTTGATTTATTCATTACATGAATATTATATTCAAACAAAATATATTTATAAAAGAAATTTATGTTAAGATTAATTTAAAAATTAATTGGGAGGAATGTTTATGGATGGCATGGTGGAAAAAAAGGTGCTTTCGGGGCTGTTGGAGGAAACGGAGCTTGATACGGGCGTGCTCGAAAAAATCGGGTTTGCAAGCAGGGCGTTTGATATTTTCCGTGTGTTTAACGTGGTGCTGTTTGGAAAGTCTGAGTATGAAGATTATTTTTGCCTTGCATGTTTGGCGGCAAGCCTCTGCGCCTGTGACAGGGAAACGGAAGCAGAAGACGCTTGTGAAACGATTGCTTTGTGCCTGAAATTAAGCTGCGGGAAACAGAATAAAAAGATAAGGGAGGAAAATTAAATGAATTTAGAATTGAAATTACCGCCGCCCTATGATGAAAGTAACTACCCGTTTTTGCTGGATAACAAGATTTTGGAGCAAATCGGCTTTGCGGTAGGATGCTTTGAAAACTACCTGCTGCTCGACGACGAACTGGATATGGACAGAAAGCAGCGTAACTTTCAAATAAATCGTTTTGTCCTGGCTTGCGTGCTTTGGTGCCAAAATAAAAACAGTGCGTACGATGACATAGGCAATGGATACGGCTTTGTTACAGATATGCTGAAATCCTGCTGCGGCAGGCAGAATGACATAAAGCTGCCGGAGGACATGTGAAAAAGAAGAGAAAGCAAGTACCGCACTCACGAGGTACTCCGCGCGCAGGCGCGGCGCTGGGCGGTCCCGTACTATCACTTCTACACACGGCACATAAAACGAGGAGCGACCACAATGTCTACAGCAGCCCCGAAGGATTCTTAAGGGAACTCTTCAGGTTCCCTTAAGTCGTCGGAAGGGGGATTGCAAAAGGGGGGAACCAACGAAAATGGTTCCCCTCTTTTGAAAAAGATAACATAGAAAGTTTTATCAGAAAGTTCAAGAAGCGGATTGCTTTCTTTAAAAAAGAGAAAAGGAGAGGGTTTCCTTCTAAAAGAAAAGCATAGGGAAGAGGGGAACCTGTGGTTCCCCTCTTTGCAAAAACGCCCCCGCTATGCTACAATAGGCAAAGCTTAAAATGAAACGGAGAGAGCGCTTATGCTCAAGCAATATCTTGAAATTGGAAAAATCGTGGGCACGCACGGAATCAAGGGGGAGCTGCGCGTCGAACCCTGGTGCGACACGCCGGAATTTTTTTGCCAGCTTACATCGCTCTACAAAAAGGAAGGGACGGACAAGCTTACCGTGAAGTCGCGCCCTCATAAGCATATCGCCATTATGAAAATCAAAGGCGTCGATACGGTCGAGCAGGCCGATTTGCTGCGCGGTACAATCCTTTATATGGACCGTAAGGACGCACCGCTCGGTGACGATGTGTACTTTATTCAGGATATCATAGGGCTTAAGGCGGTAGACGCAGATACGAAAGAGGAATACGGCGTCATTACTGATGTGTTCAAGACGGGGGCGAATGATGTGTACGAATTAACGGACAACGAAAAACACACGTTTTTAATCCCGGTTATACCGCAGGTCATCATTAAAACTGACCCGAAAAACGGGTTCCTCACCATCCGCCCGATGAAAGGAATGTTTGACGATGAGGCTTGACCTGATTACCCTTTTTCCGGAAATGTGCGAGGCGGTCATGGGGGAAAGCATTATCGGCCGCGCGCGCAACACAGGCTTTTTGGAGGTGTTCTGCCACCAGCTGCGCGACTATGCGTTCAACAAGCACAACCGCGTGGACGATTCCCCCTATGGCGGCGGCATGGGCATGCTTTTGCAGGCGGAGCCGATTGCGCTGTGCTTTGAAGCCGTTTGCCGGCAGGCCGGCGCAAGGCCGCATTTTATTTATATGTCCCCACAGGGAAAGGTTTTGACGCAGGACAGAATAAAAGAGCTTTCAGCGTACGATAATATTTGTATATTATGCGGGCATTACGAGGGTGTGGACGAGCGCGTACTGGACGAATATGTAGACGAGCAGATTTCTATCGGCGATTATGTCCTGACGGGCGGCGAGCTTCCGGCGCTTGTCCTGGCGGACGCGGTTTGCCGCCTGGTCCCCGGCGTGCTGGCGGACGAGGAATGCTTTGAGGAGGAGAGCCACTACAGCGGCCTGCTCGAATACCCGCACTATACCCGTCCCGCGCTCTGGCGCGGCAGGGAAACGCCGGAAATCCTTCTATCCGGCCACCATGGCAACATTGAAAAGTGGCGCAGGCAGCAGGCAATCCTGCGCACGGCAAGACAGCGCCCCGATATGCTTGAAAAAGCGGCGCTCACCGACGAAGAAAAAAGATTTTTGGAGGAGAACCTCCAGGAAAAATGACGTTTGTTTCCTTTAAAGCATAATTTACTGTATGTCCACCACAAAAATTAGTATTGTTTCTGGTTAACATGCACAAGAAAACGATACCATCTTTCATGGCGAATCGTTCATCAATCCGAAAATACAATTTTTTTGTTGACGGAGTGCATCTTTGTGATATAATACTAACATGCACAATTTTGCTGTGCTGTTTTTTTCTTTAAAATTTTAATTGTTGCCAAACGGATTATTAACTGTAAACAACTTAAATTTAGGTAGGAGAGGGTTCAATCATGTTTGTGAAAGATGTAGAAGTTCAAAATCAGGTAGGCCTGCATGCACGCCCCGCAACCTTTTTTATTCAGAAGGCAAACGAGTATAAATCTTCTATTTGGGTAGAAAAGGAAGAGAGGCGCGTCAACGCCAAGAGCCTGCTGGGAGTCCTTTCCCTTGGTATCGTGGGCGGTACGTCCATCCGAATCATTGCCGACGGCGCGGACGAGGAAAAGGCCGTAAATGATCTTGTAAAACTTGTTGAATCCGGCTTTGCAGAGTAAGCGGATAAGTTTAGGTTGACAGCGGACGGAGCGGGCTCCGTCCGTTTTTTTATGCAGCAAACTGGAAAAGGGGGATAAGCGGTGATTAGCGAAAATTTAAGAGGCCTGCGAGAAAAATCGATGAAGCTGCCGCTTCTTCCCGGCGTATACATCATGCGTGACAAATCGGGGAAGATTATTTATATCGGCAAGGCCAAGGCGCTTAAAAACAGGGTCAGCTCCTATTTTGGCTCGCAGAACAACCACCCCGAAAAGGTACGCCGTATGGTCGAAAACGTAAAGGATTTCGACTATATCATTACCGACAGCGAGTTCGAGGCGCTCATTTTGGAATGCAGCCTCATCAAGCAGCACACGCCCAAGTACAACATCCTGCTCAAGGACGACAAGGGCTACAGCTATATCAAAATTACAAAGGAAGCATGGCCGCGCGTTTCGGAATGCAAGCAGACGACCGATAAGAACGCGGAATATATCGGCCCTTACAACAGCGGCTATTATGTAAAAAATGCGGTAGACGAAGCGCGCAAGATTTTCAAGCTTCCCACCTGCAACAGGAAATTCCCGGAGGATTTCGGCAAGGGCAGGCCGTGCCTTAACTACCATATCAAGCAGTGCTGCGCACCCTGCCGCGGTAAGATGTCCAATAAAGAGTACAATGAGATTTTTGCCGAGGCAGTGGAGTTTTTAAAGGGCGGCAGCAGTATTTCCATAAACGAGCTGACTGATAAAATGAATGAAGCGGCGGAGAACATGGAATATGAGCGCGCCGCGAAAATCCGCGACCGCATAACGGCGGTGCGGCGTATGAGGGAACGGCAGAAGGTCGTCGCGGCGAAGGTGAAGGAGCAGGACGTGGTTGCGCTCGTGCGCGGCGCGGGCAGCGGCGGCTGCTTCGAGGTGTTCCGGTTCCGCGGCGGCAGGCTGTGCGACCGGGAGCATTTTATCGTCCCCGATGTGGGCGACCCGAAAACCGCGCGCGCGGAATTTCTTACGCAGTATTATTCCATCCGGGAACAGCTTCCGCCGCGCGTCACACTCGACGGGCCCGCGGAGGGCAGCGCCACGCTCGAACAATGGCTCACGCAGAAGGCGGGCAGGCGCGTGCACATCACCGTCCCGCAGAAGGGCGAGCAGCTGAGCCTTGTTTCTATGTGCAAGAACAACGCGGCGGAGCACCTGGCACAGCAGCGCGGCAGCACCGGGAAAGAGGCCTCCGCGCTCGACGAACTCGCGGGCCTTCTGGGGCTTGAAACCGTACCACAGTATATTGAATCATACGACATATCGAACCTTGCGGGCAGCGACAACGTAGCGGGCATGGTGGTCTTTGAAAACGGCCGTCCGCTCAAAAGCGCGTACCGGAAGTTTAAAATCAAGGGCTTTGAAGGGCAGGACGATTATGCCTCCATGCGCGAGGTCATTACCAGAAGGCTCGACGAATATGAAAACCGCGGCGATGAGGAGGAGGGCTTCGGGCGTTTGCCCGATTTAATCCTGCTCGACGGCGGCAAGGGCCATGTTGCGGTAATTGAACCAATCCTGCGCGCGCGCGGGTACGACATTCCACTGTTCGGCATGGTTAAGGACGACAAGCACCGCACGCGCGCCGTTACCGGCAGCGGAGGCGAAATCGCCATTAATTCCAAGCGCAGGGCGTTTACGCTCGTTTCGTCCATTCAGGACGAGGTGCATCGTTTCGCCATCGGCTACCACCGCCAGAAGAGAAGCGGCGGCGCGTTCAAAAGCTCGCTTACGGAGATTGAGGGCGTCGGCACAAAACGCGCAAGGGCGCTGCTCAAGCATTTCGGCACAATTAAGAACATCGGCATGGCGGACCTTTCGGAGCTCGAGAGCGCGCCGTGCATGACCAAAGCGAGCGCGCAGGCGGTTTACAAATATTTTCATGGTTGACAGGCCGTGCGTGCGGATGCGATAATAGAAAAGCGAAATGAAAATAAGTTGTACGATAAAATGTACAATGGATAGAAAGGAGCCGTTTGCTGTGAGAGTGATTACAGGAAGCGCAAGAGGCAGGCGGATTGAAACGCTTACGGGGGAGGACGTGCGCCCCACTGCCGAGCGCGTCAAGGAAGCGGTGTTCAGCATCATCCAGTTCCAGGTAGCGCAGAGGCGTTTTTTGGATTTGTTCGCGGGCTCCGGGCAGATGGGCATCGAGGCCCTGAGCCGGGGGGCAAAGCAGGCCGTTTTTGTCGATACGCGCCGGGACAGCACCGAGGTAATTAAAAGAAACCTGAGCGCAACCGGGCTGGAAGCAAACGCGCGCGTACTGAATATGGACTCCCTTGCTTTCTTAAAACAGAAGGCGGAGCCGTTCGACCTTGCGTTTTTGGACCCGCCCTACGGTGCGGGGCTTTTGCAGAAGGCGCTACCCGAGGTTGCAAAAATCATGAATAAAGGCGGCATAATTATATGTGAAAGTCCACAAAATGAGGAATTACCCGAGCAAATTGACAATTTTGTGCTTGACAGAAGCTATCGCTATGGTAAAATAAAAATTAGTACTTATTGTCACAAGGATGTGGTCTGATGCAACGTACGGTTATCTGCCCCGGCAGCTTTGATCCCGTGACGCTCGGTCATGTCGATATTATCGGCAGGGCCGCGAAGATGTTCGACCACGTCATTGTCGCCGTGCTGTGCAACGTCTCGAAGACACCCAGCTTTACGACGCAGGAGCGTATCCACCTGCTGGAGGAGGCAACGAAGGGCATCGAGCATATCGAGATTACCACCTTTGACGGCCTGCTCGCCGAATACGCAAAAAAGCGGAATGTCACGGCAGTCGTAAAGGGGCTGCGGGCGCTGTCCGATTTTGAATATGAGTTTCAGATGTCGCTTACAAACAAGAAGCTCAATCCCGGGCTGGAAACGGTGTTTTTGACGGCAAGCTCCGAGTACATGTATTTAAGCTCCAGCATTGTCAAGCAAATCGCATGCCTCGGCGGAGATATTACAAATTTCGTCCCGCCGTGTATTCATGATGAAATAAAAGAAAGGCTCTATTCCAATAAATAAAAACGCTATGCTAACGTGTGCCAAGCTTAGTAACGTCAATATTTAGGGAATCATGAGAAAGGAATGACATTGAAATGAAAGTAGAAGATTTAATCATCGAATTGAGAGAGGTTATCGACGACGCCAAGACGCTGCCGCTATCCGGAGGAAAATCGGTGATTGATGCGGATCATATAAAAGAAATCCTGGATGATATTGAAGAGACGCTTCCGCAGGAGGTTCGCCAGGCAAAGGCCATCGTAGCAGACAGGGCGCAGATTATCAGCGACGCGAAAAAAGAAGGCGAGAGTATTCTCCGCAGCGCGGAGGAGCGCAAGAAAACGCTCGTCAACCAGAACGAAATCGTCCGCCAGGCGCAGACGGAGGCAAACGAAATCATTACCGACGCAAAGCTCAAAGCCAAGGAAATCCGCAAGGCCGCAAACGAATATGTCGAAGAGCTCATGAGAAAAACCGACGAGCTGATGACGGCGCAGGTCAATGAAATTAAAAAGACCCGGCAGAGCCTCAAGGCAAGCCAGCGTACGGGCAACTGACCGAATAGCGGGACTTTAGCGCGCATTTAAGAATAGAATTATATATAAATTTTAAAGGAACAGGCAGATTGCCTGTTCCTTTTTTGCGCTTTTCGGCATTTCTTAACATGGTTCCTTAGGGCATAGAAAAAGGGTATAAAATGCGTATTTTTCTGCGTTATTTGGTAAAAATGAAAAAAACGGGGAAAAATGCGGAAAAATTCAAAAAATCGTCACATCTTTTTTGAAAAATATATTGCTTTTTTAAAACCCATGGACTATAATTGAAACACAAAGTGGCACTTTAGACCACTTTGTGGCACACAATAGCATTAATATATGCGTCAATGACAGGAAAGTGTTGTTATGTTTATCGGTACTTATCAGCATAACATCGATGCGAAAGGCCGCATCATCATGCCGTCTAAGTTTCGTGAGGAGCTTGGCGATACTTTCTATGTCACAAAAGGCATCCACACCGGGCCGCAGGAATGCGCCGGGTGCCTGCAGGTATTATCGCCTGTAAAGTGGGAAGAATTCCTCGCGAAAATCAGCGCGCTGCCCGTTGCGAAAGCGACAGGGCTTTACCGCTATTTCTGCGCGGGGGCTGACGTTTCGGAGCCAAACGCACAGGGAAGGATTTTAATTCCAGACCATCTGCGCCGGCATGCCGGCCTTGAGAAAGAGGCTGTCGTCATAGGAGCGGGTACGCGTGTGGAAATTTGGGACCGCAAAAACTGGGAAAGCTATGTAAGTATGCAGGCAGGCGACGATTTGTTTGCGTCACTTGAAATGATTTGATTGAATCGGAGGGCGCCTAAGTGGATTTTTCACATATACCGGTACTCCTCCATGAAACGATTGAAGCCCTTAATATCAGGCCCGATGGAATCTATGTGGACGGCACCGCCGGGGGCGGCGGCCATTCGCAGGAGATTTTGAACAGGCTCAGCAAGGGGACGCTTATCGCAATCGATCAGGACCCGGACGCGGTTGAAACCGTAACGAAACGCTTTGATGGCAATGCAAACGCAAAGGTTGCCAGGGCGAATTTCAGCCAGATGGACGAGGTGGTCCGCTCGCTCGGCTTTGACCGGGTGGACGGTGTGCTGCTCGACATCGGCGTATCCTCCCGGCAGCTAGACACACCAGAACGCGGCTTTTCCTTTCGTAACGACGCGCCGCTCGACATGCGGATGAGCCAGGAAGGGACAAGCGCCCACGACTTAGTCAACACATTGCCGCACGGCGAGCTTGCAAGAATCATCAGGATGTATGGGGAAGAAAAATTTGCATCCTCCATTGCGGGCGCGATTGTGCGGGAGCGGGAAAAAAAACCGATTGAAACAACGCTTGAGCTGGCGGAAATCGTCAAAAGCGGAGTACCTGCCGCCAAACGGCGCGACGGCCATCCCGCAAGAAAGACGTTCCAGGCGCTCAGAATCGCGGTCAATGGGGAGCTGGACAGGCTCTCTCAGGGTCTTGAGGCGGCGTTTTCGCTGCTTGCCCCCGGAGGAAGGCTTGCCGTAATTACGTTCCATTCGCTTGAGGACAGAATCGTAAAGCAATATTTTGCACAGCTTTGTACCGGCTGTACCTGCCCGAAGGATTTTCCGGTATGTGTCTGCGGGAATAAGCCGCAGGCAAAGCTTTGGAAGAAAAAGCCGGTTGAGGCTTCAGAAGAGGAGCTTGCGTCGAATGCTAGGAGCAGAAGCGCAAAGCTGCGGGTTCTGGAAAAAATTGTAACAACCTTGTAAAAATTATTAAAAAAATGTTTTGACAAAACAGGGTATCTGTAGTAAACTAGATGTTGTGGTCAAAGGGGTGAAAAACGGCCTGCTTACCACATATTGTGCGACCGTATGTTCGGCTAACAAGCCGCTCAAAAATAGATAAAAATTAAAAAAGTTACAAAAGTAATACAAGGCAAATTGCCTTTGTGCTCGTCTCGATTTTATATGGATTTGGCAGGAAGCTGTCGAAAAAAACAGGAATACATAATGTAACGACTTCGTATCATAGATTACAGACGTTGACGGTGTTTTATATAGAGGTGTAAGGAATGGCTTTTGAAGAGAGAAACGCAGCCTACGACATTAGTTTGTTTGAAGAGGCTGAAAATATAGACGCTGAATCTGCGCAGCAGAAAAAGCAGGTACATAGAAAAAAGAAAAACAATGTGCTGAGCATCCCTGAGGAACAGCTCGACAAAATCCGCAGGCACAGGCACAATCCCTTAAAGCTTGCCACGGGCTTTATGGCGGGGCTGGTTGTAACCGGCGTTGTCGCGATGATTGTGCATGGGCAGGTACAGCTGACGGAACTCAATCAGCAAATCAGCAATGCACAGAGAACGCTTGCCGACCAGCAGAGCCTTTATACGCAGCTGCAGATGAAGGTGGAGTCAAAGCTTTCTCCCTCGGTTGTCGAGGCCTATGCCGTGAACGAGCTCGGCATGAGCAGGGCGGACAGCTATCAGAAGGAGTATATCAGCCTGTCTGAGGGCGATAAGGCGGAGGTCGCGCAGACCGAAAGCGGTAATCTGTTTGAATCGATTGCCGAGGCTATTGCGGGTCTTTGGTCATAACCAAATTTGTTTTCTAATACATATAGAAGAGAATGACGAAGCGGTTGTAACAGGAGGCGGCGTTTGCCGCTTCCAAAATGAGTTGGTAGACGGACGTATTACTTTGTGAAAAGGGGTATGCCATACCGGCTTATGTTACAGCCCTGTTTTTTTATACGCGGAAATAAAGGAGCCGGAGTAGGAGATAGAAGCCCTGCCCGCAAAAGTATGCGCGTCCCAATAGCGCACGCGGAAGGAATGGAAAAAGATACGCGGCTCTAGGCCGCGCGGTTTTGGAAAGGAGAAAGCCATGTCGTCGAACGGTCACGCAAAGCTTATTCACAGGTCTATTGCCGTACTGGCTATTATGCTGGTGCTGGGTTTCGGCAGCGCAATTCTGCGGCTGACGCAGCTGAGCGTCGTACAGGGGGAGGAGCTCTCTCAGAAGGCGGTCAACCAGCAGCTGACCGATACAACCATCAGCGCAAAGAGGGGCTCCATTTACGATACCAACGGAAAAATCCTCGCCCAGAGCGCAACGGTTTGGAAGGTCGTGCTCGCGCCTATCAACCTTGAGGACGACGAGGGCAAGGGCAGCAACAAACGGACCAGGGACGAGAAGAGAACGATTGTTTCAAAGGGCCTGGCGGAAATCCTTGGGATGAAGCAGGAAGAGCTTTATGAAATGACGGAGGAAAAATCGCATTATGTCGTTGCCAAACGCCAGATTGAAAGCGACGTGCGCGACAAAATTTTAAAGTTTGAGGAAGAGCTGGAGGATACTTATAATATTACGGGCGTCATCCGGCTGATGGAGGACTACAAAAGATATTATCCTTACGGCTCTTTTGCGTCCTCTGTCATCGGCTTTACCGGAAGCGACGACCAGGGGCTCGCGGGCGTCGAATACCAATATGACGACGACCTGACCGGAACGCCCGGCAGGCTGATTACCGCTCAGAATGTGAACGACGCGGTACCGTTCCCCGCCGCGCAGAAGGTAGACGCGAAGGACGGCAACAGCCTGGTGCTCACCCTGGATGAAAAAATACAGCACACCCTTGAAAAATACCTGGAAAAGGGAATTAAAGAAAATAAGGTATATAACCGGGCCGTCGCGATTATGATGGACGTGAACACCGGCGCAATCCTCGGCATGGCGGTCGAGGGCGGCTACGATTTAAATGAACCGTTTAAGCTCGTCAATGAAGAGGACAAAGCGGCGATTGCGAAGCTTGCAAAGGATAAGCAGGCGGAGGCCGAAAGCGCGGCGCTTTCCAAGCAATGGAGAAACAAGGCGGTCAGCGACACGTATTACCCCGGCTCCGTCTTTAAAATCATAACCTCGTCCATGGGGCTTGAGGAGGGCATTATCACAGACCAGTCCAGCTATTATTGCGGCGGCTCTTATACGCCGGTCGAAGGCGAGCCGCCCATATACTGCCACTATACCTCGGGCCACGGTACACAAAACTTTTTCCAGGCGCTTTCCAATTCCTGCAACCCGGCGTTCATGCAGATTGGCCAGCAGCTCGGTGTAAAGAAATACTGGGAATACTACCAGGCGTTCGGCTTCTCTGAGAAAACGGGAATCGACCTGCCGGGCGAAAGTGAGGATATTTTCTTCAGCCAGGACGGCTCGATGGGGCCAATGGATTTGGCGGTCGCGTCGTTCGGGCAGAACTTCTCGATTACGCCGATTCAGATGATTACAGCGGTATCCGCGGCCTGTAACGGCGGTAAGCTCTTGCAGCCGTATGTCGTCAAGCAGATTCTCGACAGCGACGGCAACGTCGTCAAGTCGGTCGACAGCGTCGTCAAGCGCCAGGTGATTTCTGAAGAAACGTCAAAAAAGATAACCAGCCTGCTCGCGCAGAGCACCGAACAGTCCGGCTCGGCGACCAACGGCTACGTACAGGGCTACAAAATCGGCGGCAAGACGGGTACGTCTGAAAAGCTGGAGGATTCCAACGACGACGGCGCCGAGGATTACATTGCATCCTTCTGCGGCTTTGCTCCTGCGGATAACCCGCAGGTTGCGCTGCTTGTATATTTCGACACGCCTACAGGCGGCAGCTATTACGGCAGCGCCATTGCGGCGCCCGTGTTTACCGAGATTATGCAGGAGGTCCTGCCGTATCTCGAAATCGAACAGCAGTATAACGAGGATGAGCTTTCAAAGCTTGACACGACTGCCGGAAGTTATATCGGCATGACGATGGAAGAAGCAAAAGCGGCGGCCGAAAAGGCGGGCTTTACGGTCGTTACAAACGGCGGGGAAGGCACCGTCGCGGCGCAGTCACCAGCGGCGGAGGGACGTATCCCGCAGGGGGGCGTAGTCGTGCTTTACACCGACGCTGCCGCACAGGCGGCGGATACGGTAATCGTACCGGACTTTTCAGGCCTTTCCGTTTCAGACGCCCGCTACGTCGCGTCCCAGTATGACCTCAACATCAGCATTGCGGGTGTGAGCAGTGAAGGGGAAGGCTACGCAAAATCACAGGACATCGCGTCAGGAACATCGGTAAGCCGCGGCTCGGTTATTTCCGTAACGTTTGCGGAGGACACGAGCAACGCACAGCCGATTTTCTAAATAGATAATCAAAGAGCAAAGCATAAAAAGGCAGTACCCGCTGCGGACGTGAAAAAACAGCCGTTCCCTTTAAAACGGACGGCTGTCTACTGCACAGCGGGAGGCGAAGCCGCCCGCAAAAGGGAGGTTGCCTTTTTATGAAAAAAGGAGCAAACACAACGCTTGCGCACCGCTGCACGGCGATTCTTTCGGTTTTGCTGATACTTGGCTTCGGCTGTGCGGTTTTCCGCCTGACGCAGCTGAGCGTCATCGACGGGAAGGCGCTTGCCGAAAAAGCGGTTGAGCAGCAGTTAAACGACACAACCATAAACGCGAGAAGGGGTACGATTTACGACGCGACGGGCAAGGTGCTTGCGCAGAGCTCGACCGTTTGGAAAATCGTGTTCGCCCCGAGCAACTTCAAAAACGACGAGCAGAGGGAAATCACGGCGAAGGGCCTTTCAAAGATTTTGAACCTCGACGAAGCGGACCTGCTCAAGAAGGCAAAGGAGAAAACGCATTTTGTCGTGGTCAAGCGCCAGATTGAAAGCGATGTGCGAGAACAGGTTTTAAAGCTCATCGACGAGCTCGAGGACGAGCACGGCATCAAGGGCGTTATCAACCTGATTGAGGATTACAAGCGGTACTACCCGTACGGCGATTTTGCCTCGGCAGTCATCGGCTTTACCGGAAGCGACGACCAGGGCCTTTCCGGCCTGGAATACCAATATGACGACACGCTGACGGGTACGCCCGGCAGGCTCGTCACCGCTCAGAACGCCCATGGGACTGCAATGCCGTTTTCCTATGAGCAGAAGATGGACGCCGTAGACGGCGAAAGCCTCGTGCTCACGCTCGACGAAACCATCCAGCACATCATGGAAAAATACCTGGAAAAGGGCGTCGAGGAAAATAAAGTTTACAACCGCGCGGTAGCCATCATGATGGAGGTCAAGACGGGCGCCGTGCTTGGAATGGCGGTGGAGGGCGGCTTTGACTTGAATAAGCCGTTTGAGGTCGCCGATAAAAAGGTAAAGGCGGAAATCGAGGCGCTTCCCGAAAAGGACCGCGCCGCCGCCGAAAACGCCGCGCTTGCAAAGCAGTGGAGGAATAAGGCGGTCAGCGACACGTACTATCCCGGCTCCGTCTGGAAAATCATCACCTCCTCCATAGCGCTGCAGGAAAACCTGGTGAATGAAAGCTCGCGCTTTTCGTGCAGCGGCTCATACGTCCCGTTTGAAGGGGCGCGCCGGATTAGCTGCCACAAGCATGGGGGCCACGGCGTGCAGACATTCGAGCAGGCTATCTGGAATTCCTGTAACCCGGCGTTTATGCAAATCGGCAACCTGATTGGGGCACAGCGCTTCTGGAAGTATTACCAGGCGTTCGGCTTCTCCGAAAAAACGGGCATCGACCTGCCGGGCGAAAGCGAGGACATTTTCTTCAATGCCGACGGCTCGATGGGGCCGATGGATTTGGCGGTCGCGTCGTTCGGCCAGAACTTCTCAATTACGCCAATCCAGCTCGTCACAGGCATCTGCGCTGTCGCCAACGGCGGTGATTTGATGCAGCCGTACCTTGTAAAGGAAATCAAGAATTCCGACGGGGATACGGTCAAAAAAATTGAGCCGACGGTCAAGCGGCATGTCATCGATGAGGACGTCTCCAAAAAGATGTGTGAAATCCTAGAGGAGAACGCCGTGTCGGGCGCAGCGAAGAACGGGTATATCCCGGGCTACCGTATCGGCGGCAAGACCGGAACGTCGGAAAAGCTTACCGACTCGAACGCCGACGGCATGGAGGATTACATCTCCTCCTTCTGCGGGTTTGCCCCCGCGGACGACCCGCAGGTCGCGCTGATAGTATATTTCGACACGCCGACCGGAGACAACTACTACGGAGCCGCTGTCGCGGCGCCTGTTTTCGCTGAAATCATGGCGGAGGTGCTCCCGTACCTCGGCGTCAAGACCGAGTACACGGAGGAAGAGCTTAAGACGCTCGACACGACCGCGCAGGACTACACGGGCATGGCGCTCGACAAAGCGCAGTCCACCGCGCAGCAGGACGGTTTCCAAACGCTTGTAAAGGGCACGGGTGACACGGTCGCGGCGCAGATTCCGGCAGCGGGCGCGAAAATCCCGCAGGGCGGCACGATAGTGCTGTACACGGATGCGGCGCAGGCGAAGGAGAACTCGGTGGAGGTTCCCGATTTGACGGGGCTGACTGTTTCAGAGGTGAACAAAGCGGCCGCGCAGAACGATTTGAATATCAGCTTATCGGGTGCGGCGGACGACGGGACCTGGATTTCCAAGTCACAGAATATATCGCCGGGGACGATGGTGAGCCCTGGGACGGTTATAACGGTAACGTTTGCGCAGGACACGAGCCAGGCGGAGCCGATTATGTAATGGCTTACATCTTTCAGCAAAAGGGAGGAAAGAGTATGCAGGATTCAAAAAACAACTGCCGGCAGGCTGCCGGTGTTATTGCGATTGCGTGCGGCAATACGTTCGCGCGCGGCGCGCAAAAGGCTGTTGAGCATGTTTTGGTATCGAGCGGCCTGCATATCGTTTCGCGCGGCGGGAGAATCAGCACGCTTCGGGATTACAGCGTCGCCACGATAGAGTTCGAGGGACTGCCCGGCGCGCAGAGCGCGGCGGCAATAATCGGCCCCGCGGCGCAGGACTGTGAGGAAACGTTCTTGCAGAAATATAATTGCGTGGTTTTCCCGTATAATAGGGATAGAAAGAAAAACGCGCCCGAAAACGGTACGCAGGTTATAGAATATTCCCATGACGAGGACAGCGCCGACCTTGTTGCGAAAAACATCGTCGAGACAGAGGAATACACGAGCTTTGAGCTTCTGGGCACTGGAATTATCGGCAGGATAAAGCTGCATAAGGGTTCCGGCCTTTCGGTAGAGGCCGCGCTCGCGATTTCCGGCGCGCTGCTTGCTGCCGGTATTTCGCTTCCTGATGTAACAAACGGCCTGAGCGGTTATTTTGCCCAAGGGGACTGACATAGTATTAGATTGAGGTAGAAAGCAATGGAGGTTTTAGAATGAACGTTGGTTGGATACTCGGCAGCGCGATTGTGTCGTTCGCCATCGCGGCAATCCTGGGAAAATGGCTCGTGCCGTTTTTAAAGAAGCTGAAATATGGGCAGACCATTTTAGATATAGGGCCCAAGTGGCATAAGGGCAAGCAGGGAACTCCTACGATGGGCGGCTTGATGTTCGTCATCAGCACGGTGGTTACTACGGCCGTCTGCGTCATCCTTTACAGCCTGCTTGCGGAGGACGAGGCTTTCGCCCAGGCGACGCTGATGATTCCGCGCGTGCTTGCCGGCCTTGCGATGGCGGTGCTTTATGGCGCAATCGGATTTTTTGACGATTATATCAAGGTCGTCAAAAAGCGGAACCTGGGCCTTACGGCCCCGCAGAAGCTGATTTTGCAGTTTGCGGTCGCGGCGGCGTTTTTGCTGACGCTCAACCTGACGGGCATGACCTCACAAACGATTATCCCGTTTGTTGGGGCGGTCGATTTGGGCTGGCTTTACTGGGTGCTTGCGGCAATCCTGATTGTCGGTACGGTCAACGCGGTCAATCTGTCCGACGGAATCGACGGGCTTGTGGGCTCGATGACGTTCTTTGCCGCTCTTGCGTTTATGCTGATTTCCTCGACGCTTGCGGCTCAGGGTATGGGGATTATGTCGGCTGCGCTTGCGGGCGGCTGCCTTGGCTTTCTGCTTTGGAATTTCCATCCCGCAAAGGTGTTTATGGGAGATACCGGCTCGCTTTATCTGGGCGGCTTTCTCTGCGCGCTGGCGTTTGGCCTGAATATCCCGATTATCCTGATTCCAGTAGCGCTTGTATATTTCTGCGAGATGTTCTCTGTTATGCTGCAGGTCGTTTATTTTAAGGTTACGCACGGCAAGCGGCTGTTTAAAATGAGCCCAATCCATCACCATTTTGAAATGTGCGGATGGTCTGAGGTCAAAATCGTCGCGGTGTTCAGCATTGTAACGGCGGTGTGCGGTATTATCGCGCTCATGCTTGTGGTTATGGGCGTTGTCAGATGAAAAAATCGAGAACATACAGAAGTGTTTTATGGTGGTGTAGCTAATGGCGATTGAATATTCGCTGAAATATCAGGCAGAAGAAAAAAGAAAAGCACAGGAAGAATACAACAGGCGCAGGGGGGAACCCTACCGGCCTTCTGCGCGCGCGCAGGGCGCGTCCGCACGGACAAGGAATACGGCAAGGCAGCGTGGTTTCCGTAAAAGGCTCAAGCTCTTTTCCGTAAGGGCGGGGCTCGATATGCCTTTTCTGCTGTTGATTCTCATCCTGCTTGTCATCGGCATTATCATGATGTTTTCGGCAAGCTATCCGGTCGCTTATTATACGACAGGCGACAGCTACCTTTATTTAAAAAGGCAGCTGCTGTTCGCCGTGGTAGGCGTTATCATGATGCTTGCCATTTCGTTTTTTGACTACCACCATTTCCATAAGATGGCCGTGTGGATTTTGGGCCTTGGCTTTTTGCTGCTGATTGTCGTACTGTTCGTGCCGTCGCAAAACGGGATACATAGATGGATTGAATTGGGCATCGCCGGATTCCAGGCATCGGAGCTTATGAAGTTCGCGTTGATATTGTTTTTCGCCCATTGGGGGTCCGTCTATTTTTATAAGATGGATACGTTCAAATACGGCGTTTTTCCGGCGGTTGTCATCCTTGTGCCGACCGTCGTGCTGCTGCTTTTGGAGCCGCATTACTCCGGTATTGTTATCGTTACGCTGCTGACGGCGCTGATGATGTTTATCTCCGGCGTCAAGGGCAAATGGTTTTTGTTCGCGGGCGCCGGAATCCTTGCGATATTTATGATTATGTATGCGACCGGCCTTTTGTCCTACGCGATGGAGCGTATGGACGGCTGGGGGCAGGCGCTTGAATATACCACGCCGGAAATGTGGCAGACTACCTGGCAGACGAGAAATTCCATGTATGCCATCGGCTCCGGCGGGCTGATGGGCTTGGGACTCGGCCAGTCAAGGCAGAAATACCTTTACCTGCCTGAACCGCAGAACGACTTCGTGTTCGCCATCGTCTGCGAAGAGCTGGGGCTTATTGGCGCGGTCATCATACTCGGTATTTTTGCGCTGCTCGTCTGGAGGGGTATCACCATCTCCATGAAGGCAAAGGATAAGTTCGGTACGCTTTTGGGCGTCGGACTGACATCTCAGGTAGGATTGCAGGTTATACTCAACATCCTCGTTATCACCGACCTGCTCCCCAACACCGGAATCAGCCTGCCGTTCTTCAGCTCAGGCGGCAGTTCGCTTGTTATGCTGCTGGCACAGATGGGCATTGTGCTTTCTATCTCGCGCACCTCTAACATCAATAAGGCGTAGGCCTTTTTACGGGAAGGGTTTTTATGAAAATTTTGTTTGCAGGCGGCGGAACCGCCGGGCATATCAACCCGGCGCTCGCGGTCGCGGGCTATATTAAAAAGAAAGCGCCTGACGCGCAGATTTTATATATCGGCGCGAAGGGCGGCATGGAAGAGCGGCTTGTCCCGAAGGCGGGGTTTGAATTTAAAGGAATCACCGTGTCGGGTTTCAAGCGCAGCTTTTCCTTATCCGCGATAAAAAGCAACCTCGTCACAGTGAAAAACGCGGTGACGGCGAGCGCGGAGTCGAAAAAAATTATCCGGGAATTTGGGCCCGACATCTGCATGGGTACGGGCGGCTATGTAAGCGGACCGGTCATTCGCGCCGCTGCGAAGCTCGGGATTCCCACAGTAATCCATGAACAGAACGCGTTCCCGGGCGTTACGACGAAAATGCTCTCGAAATACGCCAAGCGCGTCATGCTCGCCATGCCGCAGGCTCAGAAATATTTAAACGAAGGCTGCCGGTGCGTCGTCACAGGCAACCCGGTACGCGGCGAAATATTGACGGCGGACAAGGAGCAGTCAAGAAAAGCGCTCGGCTTGGACGGGCGGCCTGTCATCCTGTCGTTCGGCGGCAGCCTGGGCGCGCGTAAAATCAACGAAAACGTGGCGGATTTGATTGCGCGCAGCGGCAAGGACGGGAAATACCAGATTATTCACGCGTACGGCCAGTATGGAACGTGGTTTCCCGGCCTGCTGCGCGAAAAGGGAATCGACCCCGATAAATGTGAAAATTTAGATATCAGGGAATATATCGACGACATGCCGGTATGCCTTGCCGCAAGCGACCTGGTCATTGCGCGCGCGGGGGCGATTACGCTCAGCGAAATCCAGGCGCAGGGAAAACCTGCCGTGCTCATACCGTCGCCCAACGTAGCGGAAAACCACCAGTACCACAACGCTATGGCGATGGTAGAGGCGGGAGCCGCCGTACTCATTGAGGAAAAGGATTTGTCAGGCCAGGCGGTTACCGGGACGGTCGACCGTCTTGCCGGGGATGAAGCGGCTTTGCTCAAATACTCTGAAAACGCGAAGAAGCTTGCGATAACCGACGCAAACGAGCGCATTTATTCCGTAATCAAGAAGGTATTGGGCGGTCATACGAGCTGACACGCCCTTTGCCGTTTTCATATAGAAATCAAAAAATGAAAAAAGCGCCGCTTTCGTAGCGCGGACACTGTCACCACAGACAGCCCCTGCACATAGAATATCAAAGGGTTGGCTATTGAGGCCAGAGTTTAGGGTGAAAGGGTGTTCTGTGTGTCGAAACTTATTATAGAAGGCAGCAGCAGATTGTCCGGAAGTATAGCGGTGCAGGGGGCGAAAAACAGTGTTCTGCCGATTTTAGCGGCGACGCTGCTATGCGGCGACCGGTGTGTGCTACATAACTGCCCGCAGCTGTCCGATGTGGAGACGTCTGTGAAAATACTTCGCTATCTGGGCTGTGACGTCGAACGCGACGGAACGACCCTGACGGTTGACACGCGCCCCCTGAGCCGCTATGATATACCGGATGACTTGATGCGCGAGATGCGGTCTTCTATTATTTTCCTGGGCGCAATCGTCGCGTCCGCCGGTATGGCTCGCCTTACCTTCCCGGGCGGCTGTGAGCTTGGCCCGCGGCCAATCGACCTGCATGTGAAATCGCTGCGCCTGATGGGTATCGATATTGCTGACCATCACGGCATTCTCGATTGTGAGGCGCCCGACGGGCTGCACGGCGCAAAAATCGCGTTATCCTTCCCGAGCGTCGGCGCGACAGAGAATATTATGCTCGCGGCTGTGCTTGCCAAGGGTACGACCATTATTACAAATGCGGCGCGCGAGCCGGAAATCTCCGATTTGGCGGACTTTTTGAACGCCTGCGGCGCGAAAATTTCGGGAGCCGGGGAAGGAACGATTTTTATAGACGGCGTTGGGCGCCTGCATGGGGCGCAGCATGTAATCATTCCCGACCGGATTGTCGCGTCGACCTATATGGCGGCGGCGGCGGTCACAGGCGGGGAGCTGACGCTGGAGCATGTGGTGCCTGCGCATTTGAGCTCGATTATCCCTGTGTTCGAGGAGGCGGGCTGCTGTATCCGCAATGCCGGGAACAGCCTGATGATTTCCGCTCCCGAACGCCTGAACGCAGTCAAATTCATCCGCACGATGCCGTATCCGGGCTTCCCGACAGACGCGCAGGCGCCTGTCATGGCGATGACCGCGGTTTCAAACGGCACGAGCGTATTTGTAGAGAACATATTTGAGAGCCGCTATAAGCACGTGGGCGAGCTTGTCAGGCTGGGTGCCAATATCAATGTAGAAGGTCGAGTCGCCGTTGTGGAGGGCGTAAAACGCCTGTACGGCGCGCCGGTTGAGGCGCTTGACCTGCGCGGCAGCGCGGCGCTCGTAGTCGCGGCGCTTGCGGCGGAGGGCGAAACGGAGCTCAAGGGGCTCAATTTCCTTGAACGCGGATACGAAAACCTGGAGCTTTGTTTGAGCAGGGCGGGAGCCAGCATTAAAAAAGTATAATATTTCCGGTAAGGATGACGATGGTATATGGAAAACAACGATGTGAAAAATAACGGAAAAGCAAACGGAAACGGGCAGAAAAGAAGGCCGCCTTCCCAAAACGGAGGGAGGCCTCAAGGCGCTCCCGCTAAAAACGCAGGCCGCGCAGGCTCCGGACAGGCAAACCGGCAGGGCGCGGGCAAATCCGCCAATCAAGGCGCACGCCAGGGACAGGGCGGACAAAGCCGGAGCGCGCAGCAGGGAAGGCCGCAGAGCGCAGCGCAGCGCCAAAACGGCCAGAACCGCGGCGCCAATGCCGGGCAAAGCGGCCGCGGCTGTGCAAAAAGAGGGCAGGGACAAGCCCCTGTTCAGGGCCAGGGTATGCGCCCGGAAATGGGAAACCGCCCGCCGCAGAAAAAGGGAGAACAGAAAAACTCCCCCAGGCCGGCGCGCGAGCAGCCGGTAAACAGCCAGGCGCAGAACGCAAAGAAAAGCGGCGCGCCGCAAAAGCGGAGAAGGCCCGGCGGCTACAAGCGCGCGGAGGAACCGATTATCCGCAGGGACGATTACGGCGACGGCTTCTATACCGACGAGGTGGAGCTCAAGAGACGGCGGCAGATGAAAGAGGAACGCGACGCGCGGCAGGAGGAAGAGCTTCAGAAGGAGCCGATGTCGCGCCGCACGCGTAAAATGATAAACATTGCCGTCTGCGGTGTGATAGTAGCCGTCGTTTTGATTACGGGCGTCGTGCTCTCCCTGACGGTGCTCTTTAAAACAGAAAAGATTGCGGTGGAAGGCTCCACTCATTATACGGAGCAGCAGGTCGCGCAGGCAAGCGGCCTGATACTCGGGGAAAACCTGTTCCTCAGCGACAAGGAATCGGGCGGGAAACGGGTAGAACAAGCGCTTCCATATGTTGAAAAGGCGGAGGTAAGCATTAAAATCCCGGATACAATCGTCATTAAGGTAACAGAGGCAAAGCCCGCTTACCTGATTGCGCAGGGCGACGATTTCGTCGTTATCAGCACGCAGGGCAGGGTGCTCGAGCACGCAACCAAAAATACCTTTGATGCCCCGATTATCAAGGGCTGTGAGATTACGAAAACCAAGGTCGGCGAAACGGCTCAAATCAAGGATAAAAAGATGCTGTCAATTCTCAATGCCATTACGCAGGCGCTTCAGAAGAACAAGTTTGAGGGAATCAAGGAAATCGACGTGACGGACGCGGCGGCTATTTCGCTCAACTATTCAAACCGCATCAAAATTATACTTGGCACGCCTGAGGATATTGATTATAAAATCAGGACGGCTATGGCGATTATTTCTGAAAAACTCGCGCAGACGGATATGGGCGTGCTGGACGTGTCCTCCTGCAGCAGCGGGAAGAAGGCCTCCTACTATAACGCCGACAGCTCGCTGTACCCGACGGAACCGGCAACAGAGCCAGCAACCCAGCCTCAGACGGAGCCGGAAACCCAGCCCGTTACAGAGCCTTATTCCGGAGACGGCGGGCAGAACAGCGGCGGAGACTACGGCTCTGATACCAATTCAGGCGCCGATACCGACGGGGATGGAATTCCCGATGATTTTGATGGAGACGGAATTCCGGATTATTACGGAGACGGCGGCATAATCGACAACGACGGGGACGGAATCCCGGACGACCTGGACGGCGACGGTATACCGGGATAACCGTATGATAAATAGCAGCGGTTATGCGGCGGTAGGATTGACGGTGAAATATAGAAACTTCATCGTCCGGAAACGGTAAAACGGCGCAAATTTCACGTTTTTTTTAATTTTTATTTAAGAAAAGATTGAAATTTCCGCGCTCTTGTGATACATTATTCAATAGGCGTATAATCGATTGGGTTATACTGAAAAAAGCTTGCATTATTATCGTTTCAGATAAAGAAACTGATGTGTATTAGGAGGAAGTTCAAATGGCATTCGAGCTTGAAAAAGAGTACGGCAACAATATCCCGGTGATTAAGGTAATTGGTGTCGGCGGCGGCGGCGGAAACGCGGTCAACCGCATGGTGAAAATGGGTGTTCGCTGCGTTGAGTTTATTGCTGTCAATACAGATGACCACGTTTTACAGTTTTCCAACGCTACTCAGAAGATTCAAATCGGTGAGAAGATTACTCACGGCAAGGGTGCCGGTTCCAAGCCGGAGGTCGGCAGAGAGGCTGCCGAGGAGAACCGTGAGGAAATTACTGATGTTTTAAAGGACACCGATATGGTGTTTATTACTGCCGGCATGGGCGGCGGCACCGGTACGGGCGCGGCCCCTGTCGTTGCTGAAATTGCAAAGGATATGGGTATCCTTACCGTTGCTATCGTGACCAAGCCGTTTGCTTTTGAAGGCAAAAAGCGTATGGAGCAGGCGGAAGCGGGTATCGCGGCGCTGCGCGACCATGTCGATTCCCTAATTGTCGTTCCGAACGAAAGGCTCAAATACGCAAGCGAGCAGCGCATTACGCTGAAAAACGCGTTCGATTTGGCCGACGATGTTCTCCGCCAGGGCGTACAGAGTATTTCCGACCTGATTTTGATTCCCGGTCTTGTCAACCTGGACTTTGCTGACGTTACCGCTATCATGAACAACGCGGGCTACGCGCATATGGGCATCGGCTACGCGCAGGGCAAGGACAAGGCGGAGGAAGCGGCGCGCATGGCGATTACAAGTCCGCTTCTTGAAACCTCTATCGACGGCGCGAAGGGCGTTATCGTCAATATTACGGCTTCCGCTGATATTGGGCTGGACGAAATCGACGTGGCTTCCGCAATGATTACCGACCAGGCCGACCCCGACGCGAACATCATCTGGGGTGCCGTGCTCGATGAGAACCTTGAGGACGAGATGAGCGTTACCGTAATTGCTACAGGCTTTGCATCCTTCGATAAAAAGGAGGACAACAGGAGCAATAACCGCGCCAGCTATTCCCGCACAGAGGTGCTCAGAAACCAGGCGGCTTCCGTAGCTGCTGCAAAGGACGTTGCTGCGCGCAAGAATAACAGCGATGTTGCGGACGACGACGATACGTTCTACGACATCATGTCCATCTTCAACCGTAAGTAATTTAAGAATACATACCGCCCGGTTAGCGCCGGGCGGCTTTTGTTTTATACGGACAGTTTTTAAAGGGTCCGGCCATTTGCCCGATTGTATCCCACAGGTAACCTAGGGGACGGAAAGTGCGTACTTTACAATCTGACAGCACCGGTTTATGATGATATCAAGAGGCGGCGGGAATGCCGCGGTATTATTATGAAAGAAGGGGATTTTGTGAACGACGTCGTAAAATTTTTGCGGGAGAACCCGGTCGTGTTTGTAGCAACCGCGGGACTCGATGGAAAGCCAAAGGTACGCCCGTTCCAGTTTATGCTGGAACAGGACGGGAAGCTTTGGTTCTGTACCGGAAGCCAGAAGGACGTATACAGGGAGATGCAGAAGAATCCATATGTGGAAATCAGCGCTTCGTCGCCGAACTCGGTGTGGGCTCGTATTTCCGGCAAGGCGGTTTTTAAAGACGATGAAGAGGTCAAGAAGACGATTCTAAGCGAAAACGAGCTGGTGCGCTCTATTTATGAAACGCCTGAAAACCCTGTGTTCAAGACGTTTTATCTGGACGAGGCCACCGCGGGGATTTTTGACTTTTCCGGAAACCCGCCGAAACGGTATACGCTTTGATGAAAAGGGAGGAACCAATTTTGGTTCCTCCTTTTTCGCATATACAAAATGGGTACGCAAATTACATTACTGAATGCTCGTTGCTTTATATTTCATTTATTGTTCATAATAGCAAGCTTGAAGTTAGCCGGTTCCCCGTATATAATTGCCTTATAGCCCGAGTATCATGCCGCATGTCTTAGAAATGGCCGTGGTCATGATTTAGGCGTTGAATTCATTGATAAATTATAGTAAAATCTATACGTTGCAATATTGTACGAAATAAAGACGGCTAGACGAATTGTTGCAATATTAAGTTGGACACTATAAAATATACTGGAACGTCTGTTTTGATACAAAGCTGCCACTTATTTGTGTCTCGCGTGGTATTATACAGGCGGGGCATCCGGTAATGTGCGCTAGCAAGGAGGGGCAGGCCCGCGTTGAATAGGGTGGGTGTGCGATTTTAAAATAGAAAAATGAAAAAAATGGAGGATTATTATGACGACGCTTTATCTGGCAGTCCCCTGCTATAATGAGGAGGAAGTGCTTTACGACACGACGGAAAAGCTGCTTGCAAAATTCGGCCAGCTGCTGTCACAGGGGAAAATCTCCGGTGACAGCCGTATCATGTATATCGACGACGGTTCAAAGGACCGCACATGGGAAATTATCTGTGAACTGCACGATAAAAACCGGCTCGTATCCGGCGCGAAGCTCAGCAGGAACCGCGGACATCAAAACGCTCTGTACGGCGGCCTGATGACTGCAAAGGACCATGCGGACTGCGTTATTTCGCTCGACGCGGATTTGCAGGACGACATCGACGCAATCGACAAAATGCTTGAAAAGTATGAAGAGGGCTGCGACATCGTTTACGGCGTGCGCAGCAAAAGGGAGACAGATTCCTTCTTTAAACGCTTTACCGCTGAAGGCTTTTATAAAATTCTGAAATTTATGGGCGCGGAGGTCGTGTTCAATCACGCGGATTACCGCCTGATGAGCAAACGCGCGCTCGAAGAATTCGCCCAGTTCAAAGAGGTAAACCTGTTCCTGCGCGGAATCGTGCCGATGGTCGGCTTTAAAACAGCGACCGTTACGTATGAACGTAAGGAGCGCCTGGCGGGTGAAAGCAAATACCCGCTGAAAAAGATGCTTTCGCTTGCGTGGCAGGGGATTACCTCCCTGAGCGTCAAGCCAATTAAATTTGTTACGGGTCTGGGCGCCGTTGTCTTTGGAATCAGCATTATTATTCTGCTTTGGTCGCTGATTTCCCACGCGATGGGCAGCACCGTATCCGGCTGGACGAGCCTTGTAGTTTCTGTCTGGGCGCTCGGCGGCCTGCAGCTGCTGGCAATCGGCATTATTGGGGAATATATCGGAAAGGTCTATCTTGAAACAAAGCAAAGGCCGCGTTATATTATAGAAACCTTTTTAAACGATGAACCGAATCCAACGGAAGATTTGAAGGATTGAATCAGGAGAAGGGAGGCGGCGCCGCTATGCCGGCCCAAAGCGGGACATTTGAATACTTTACGCTGCCCTTTGCCGGTTATTCAAAAAAAATAACCGTCTTTATTCCGCCTGGATTCCATAAAGAACGCTGCGGCGTGATTTATATGACCGACAGCCAGAACCTATTCGGGGAAGATACGCCTTACGGCGGATGGAAGGCGGACGAGACCGTGGTATCCGGACTGAATGGCGTTCCTTATATGATTGTCGCCGTGGACAATGCGGATGAAAAGCGGGACGAAGAGCTGACGCCTGATTTAGGGCCAATCCCGCCGGCCATACAGGCGATAGACGGCCACGATTTCAGCGTGCGCAGGGGAATCCCGTTTGCAAGGTTTTTAAAGGAAACGCTTGAACCATATATCCGCGGAAAATACCATATTTCCCCGGATAGGAAACATACCGTTATTGCGGGAAGCTCGAGCGGAGGGCTGGAGGCGTTCTTTGCCGGAATGCGCTATCCCGAAACATATGGCTGTATCGCCGCGCTTTCACCGGCGTTTTTCCTGTTTGAAGAGGATACATGGCAACGATTTTTGGAGAAGCTTCAGCCTGCTCAAAGGAAACAGCTCCCGTACCTTTACCTTTCCAACGGCGCGGGCGACATGCTGGAAACCATACTGCTCGGCGGAACGCGCCGTATGGCGCAGCGCCTTCTTTCCTTCGGGTATCCGCGGGAAAAGCTTTTATATGAAGAAATACCGGAAGACAAGCATAACGAAGAGGCATGGCGCAAACGGTTCCCGCAGGCGCTGCGCTGGTTCTTTCATCAAAGCTAAGGAGGAAACGTAATATGAAAAAAATAATAGCGCTTCTTTTGACAGCGGCGGTACTGCTTCCGTCAGCCCTGCTGTCCGGCTGCAGCGGGAACGGAGAAGGGGATATTCAGTTTACCAACCCTGTTTACGACGCGGGCGACGCGGACACAAATAAAAACCCGTATCCCGGTATGGAGCTTGAGTATTACAGCGATTCTCAGACGGAAGAAGATTCCCGGCAAAGGGCGGTCGTCGTGACCTCGCTAGACGAAATCCGCGACGATATGATAGGGAGCGGCCTCGATATTCAGAGCGTGGAATATACGGATGTGCAGCTTTCGGATTTTGACAACGGATTTGTCGCGGACATTACAATGAAGGTGGAGCTGGCGGACGGGAAAACCTCTGACAGGCATATTCTCGGCTATTTCAAGACGGTGCGCCTGCCCGACGGCACGTACCGCACCTATTTCGTCTACTATCACGACGTAAAGCCGGGAGAAAAGGTGGACGACAAATCAAAGGAAGAAATTCTTGATGAAATTATGGACAACCTAAAGCCTTCAAAGGATAATAGCTCCAGCCAAGGCGTGCCGTCGTCTTCGCAGAATTCCAAGGATGAAAGCGGCTCGCAGGCATCTTCCTCGCAGGCGCCGGAGGACAGCGGAAATATTGACGATATCAGCAGCAAGCCTGAGCCTATCAGCGAGGTAGTCGTCGACGAGGTATTTTAAGAATAGTGGCTTCACCTGGCTGAAAGTGTGCCTCTGGATTGAGCGGCAGGTCACTATGTTCAGGCACAGGAAAAGAGCACAATAGAGCCGTAAGGTTATAAAATGAGCCAGCGTTGTTTGACGCTGGCTTTCGTCTGTTTTCATTGATTGGCCAAAGATGGATAGGGGAGTGCCGGTGTTCACGGATTGTTTCTTCTCAGGCCCGGCTTCTGGCTGCGGCAGAACTCAGTCATCGTATCCCAGTAACGCTTGGGCATATGGTTCATGCGGCATTTGGGGTTATAGCGCCCTTCTATGGCGATGGTATCGTAATAATCACACCATAAATCGCGGTACATCTGCTCCTGCTCGTCCGGGTCGTCCATAACGAACGAATCGACCGGGACAATCGCCGTCTCACCCAGCCTGTGGACGAGCGCCATGCCGTGGGTTTCGTCGTAAATCAAAAAAGCCTCTTCCGGATAACGGTCGGTAAAATGCGGCGCGATAAGGGGCAGCACCTGGTTCATTGGCTTGATAACGGCGGCAAGCACCCGCCCTGTAACGGAAAACCGCAGGAACTGCTTAAACCTGTGGCTTTCGTTGTAAAGGTGCTTCTGCGCCTTAAGCAAGGCGCAGACTGTATCGTCCTGTAAAAGCCTTGTGACGTCAGGCCCGATGGAAAAGCCCATCTGCAAAAACCGCAGCATATAAAGCTCCTTGTGCTCTAAAAAGGTAAGGAACACATGCTCTGTAAGCTCCATCGCGTCCCGCGAAATCCTCAGCGAGATGGAACGCCGGACCCGCTCCGCCTTGTGCAAATCCGTCTTGACCGGCCTCAATGGATTGAGCGTCAGCTGGGGCGCGCCGGACGGCTGTATATCGAGCGGCGTTTCCCTGCGCTCAAAGCTTTCAAACACGCAGCATAAAAAGCCCTCGAACGTCCCGTCGTACTCATAGCCTACGCTCCCGCGGTCAAACATGCGCGTACCTCCTCCGCTTTAATCTGCCCGTCCTGAAAGAGGCTGAGCTGCTCATACTGCTGCGGCGCCTGCCCGCGGATATAATCGAGCCCCTGCTGGGAAATCAGGCTGCGCAAAGCGGTATCCTGCGAAATCACCAGTCCCTCGTTGAGCTTCCCGTTCACGGTAATAAAATACTGTGCCCGCTTGAGCACCACCCCCATCTTTTTCAGCCCCTCATAGCTGAGCCTGCTGACCCTTCTCGCGGTCAGTATGCGCTTTGCGCTCGTTACTCCGATTCCCGGCACACGTAAAAGCGCTTCATACGGCGCGCGGCTTACCTCCAGCGGAAAACGCTCCATGTGGCAGAGCGCCCAGTTGCATTTGGGGTCGACCAGCGGGTTAAAGCTCTGGTGCTGCTCGTCGAGCAGCTCGTCGGCTTCAAAGCCGTAAAAGCGCAGCAGCCAGTCCGCCTGGTATAGCCTGTGCTCCCGCAGCAAAGGCGGCGGGGTATTTACCGCCGGCAGCAGCGGATTCGAGGATACAGGCATGTAAGCGGAAAAAAATACGCGCTTGAGCCGGTACTTGTTATACAGCGCGCTGCTCAGCTTTAGAATTTGAAAATCCGTGTCCCCGGTCGCGCCGATAATCATCTGGGTGCTCTGCCCGGCGGGGGCGAATTTCGGCGTATGCCGGTATTTTACCAGCTCGCTTTTGTTTTCGGCAAGCTTACCTGTGATAAAGCCCATCGGCTTTAAAATAGAGGTTTTGGATTTGTCAGGCGCGAGCATGGCAAGGCTTTTCTGGCTTGGCAGCTCGATATTGACGCTCATACGGTCGACGAGCAGGCCGAGCCTTGTAAGCAGGCTTTCATCCGCGCCGGGAATTGCCTTTGCGTGGATATAGCCGAAAAAACGGTATTCGTCCCGCAGAATTTCCACGGTCTTAATAAGCTGCTCGCAGGTATAGTCCGGGCTTTTAATGACGCCGGAGCTTAAAAAAAGGCCCTCAATGTAATTGCGTCTGTAAAACTGGATGGTTAGGTCCGCAAGCTCCCTCGGCGTAAACGCGGCGCGGGGTACGTCGTTGCTGCGCCTGTTTACGCAGTACGCGCAGTCGTAAATGCAGACGTTGGTCATCAATACCTTCAGCAGGGACACACAGCGCCCGTCGGCCGAAAAGGTATGGCATATTCCGCAGCTAACGGCGCTGCCGATTCCTTCTTTCCCGTTTTTCCTGTCAACGCCGCTCGAAGTGCACGCCACGTCGTATTTGGCGCTGTCGGCGAGTATTTTCAGTTTGTCGAACATATCCAAGCGGCATCCCTCCCGATGTATACAGTATACACCCGAACAAATGTTTTAGTCAAGAGAAAACGAACATATTTTCGCAATTTATAATAAACAAAACCCCGCCGGATTTTCGGCAGGGTTTATTTTCTGTTAAAGGGCATATCCGCCGTCCGGCTCGGCGCCGCACAGCAATAGCGCGGCGCAGGTTGCAAGCAGCGGGTAGACCTCCATGCGGCTTTCAAAGGTAACGATGATGTCACGCGGTTCGACCCTGTTCCCGTAAATATCGATTAGCTCACGCTGAAGGCTGACGGTCGCGCGCGATTCGCTGATGCTCGCGATACTCAGCGTATCTCTGGAGCCGGTGCCGCAGGTGATGGCGACGCGCCCCGCTTCCTTCAGGCGGGATAGCGCTTTTTTGTTGTCGCTGTCGAGTACCGGGATGAGGCGTTCGGAAAGCTCGAAGCTGCCGCCGCTTTTAAAGCCGTCGTCAAACACGAGCACGCCGGATACGCCATGTGTGTGCGGAACGCAGGAGGTATGGCAGAGGGAAAATTGCGGGTCTTCACAGCTCGATTTCAGCTCATTGCGGCAAAAGCTTTGCACGCCGCCGTTTTGGGAGAGCGCGCGGTACAAAGCGTCGAACAGGTCGTGTCCTTTACGGCAGGAACAAAGCGCTACAACGGGCATTTCACTCATCCATTTCTTTCGGGTTTATGTAAGGCCGCGGATGTAACAATATTATTTGATTTATGGCTCAATTTATACGAAGCTTTTTAATCCATAAGGCCGCGGATTGTCTGCTCATCGGCAAAGCCTTTGGCGGCTCCCGATTCCCCAATTTTATAGGAGGCAAAGGTTACCGCAAAGCGCAGGGAAAAGGCCGGGTCCTTCGTAATGGCGTATTGGTGCAGGAAAGCGGAGAAAAGCGCGTCGCCCGCTCCGACGGTATTTACGACGTCCCTTGTCTTTACAGCGGGCTGTAAAATAATTTCATTGCTCTCCTTCGTGTAAAGCAGCGCGCCCTTTGCGCCTAAGCCCATAACGATGATTTGGTTGCCGTAAAGCCGGGCGGTTTCACGGATAAAGTCCTTCGGGTCGCCCTTGACCGCTTCGTCGCTCATAAACAGGATATCGGCATAGCGCATAAAATCGGCGTTGAATACGTCGTACAGGTCTGAAACGACGTGTACGTCGGTGGCGACGAGTTTTCCCATTTCCTTCGCAAGCTTTAAAAGCGGGCGGTTATAATTTACATTGCAGAGCACCGCGATGCCGCACGAGGCTGCGGCCTCTTTAAATTTTGGGATGCTGCACAGCGTTTCCTGAATATCCTTCAAATCGCAGTAAATCTGGCGTTTTCCGTCCTTGTCGTATAATACGACCGACTGCGGCGTGCTTTTGAGGAGCGGGTCGATATATTTACAGGAAACGCCGCAGGATAAAAGCGCCTGCTTAATCATACAGGCGCTGTCGTCGCTGCCGGTGAGTGAAAACAGCGTCACGTCGTCCCCAAGCACGGTAAGCGCCTTTGCTATATTGAAGCCTACGCCCGACACAGCGGTTTCCACGCCGAAGAAGGGGAAAAGGATTGGGCAGTAATTTATGGGGAAGCTGTCGACTTTTACAGTGGTTTCCGTATTGATTAAGCCGGATACAAATAGTTTATTCATTATTTTTCTCTTTTCTGTCAATTTATTTATGGTATACTAAAATTAAATAAAATGGCGCGGCATTGCGCCGGGCATGGTTACAATAACCTTAGTTTACAATAAAACGGAGCAATTGTAAACAGAAGGAAAAAGCTGTGCCGGAAGGAGCGGATACCATGAAGGATATGATTATTATCGGCGCGGGGCCGGCGGGCCTGACCGCGGCGCTTTACGCGCTGCGCGCGGGAAAGGACGTTTTGGTTTTCGACAAGGCGGTATACGGCGGACAGACGGTCAACACGCCGGAAATTGAAAATTATCCCGCGATAAAAAAAATCAGCGGGACGGATTTCGCCATGCGCCTTTACGAGCAGGTGGAGCAGCTCGGCGTACAGTATGAATACGGCGACGTCATTCCCGTGGAGCTTTCGGGACCGGAGAAAAAGCTTGCAAGCGGCGGCAAGGAATACAGCGCGCGAACAGTCGTGATTGCAAACGGCGCGGTGCGCAGGAAGCTCGGCTGCGAAGGGGAGGAGCGCCTGACGGGAAAAGGCGTTTCGTATTGCGCCACGTGTGACGGCGCGTTCTTCCGGGATAAGGATGTTATCGTTGCGGGCAGCGGCAATACGGCGGTGGAGGACGCGCTTTATCTTTCAAACGTCTGTAAAAGCGTGACGATGCTCATACGCAAGGATATTATAAAGGGCGAGCGTATGGCCGCGGAGCGTTTACAGGAAAAACAAAACGTCAAAATCTATTTTAACCAGAGCATTACAAAAATTACGGGCGAGGACAAGGTAGAGGGCGTGGAAACAACCGACCGCAACACTGGCGAAAAGCGGCAGTACAAAACGGACGCGGTGTTCGTTGCCGTCGGACTGATTCCTTCAAACGAAGCGTTCCGCGAGTTTATCACGCTTGATGAGAACGGGTATATTGCGGCGGGCGAGGACTGCAAAACGAATATCGAAGGTGTTTTCGCCGCGGGAGATACGCGCACCAAACGTTTAAGGCAGATTATAACGGCTGCGGCAGACGGAGCGGTCGCGGCTGCTTATGCTGCGGAATATCTAGATAAAATGGGATTTTAATAAAAAATATGTTGATTATTGTGTGAACCGGCGTTATGATAAGAATAGAAGTTAAAAATAGCGGAGGTGCTTTTGTGAACCGTATCGACAAGAAAAATTATTATCTGGACATTGCGGAAACCGTTTTGGAGCGCGGGACGTGCCTGAGAAGGAATTTCGGAGCGATTATCGTAAAGAACGACCAGATTATTTCCACAGGCTATACCGGCGCGCCGAGAGGCAGGAAAAATTGTATGGATATGGGCGTGTGCGTGCGGGAAAACATGAAGGTGCCGCGCGGGGAGCGCTATGAGCTTTGCAGGAGCGTGCATGCTGAGGCGAACGCCATTATCCACGCCGCGCGCAACGATATGATAGGCGCGACGCTTTATCTCGTTGGAAAGGACGCAAAAACCGGCGCTTATGTGGAGGACGCGAATTCCTGCGCCATGTGTAAACGTTTGATTATCAACGCCGGAATTACGCGCGTGATTATCCGCAACACGAAGGATACGTTCACCGCGGTTTATGTCGATTCCTGGGTGGAGAACGACGAGTCTATCGATGGGGCTTCCGGCTATTAAAAAATGAACAGTAAAAACCCCCGCTGTGCTGTTGACGCACGGCGGGGGTTTTATCATGTTTTGGAACCGGACGCATATATTTTTAGTGGCTGTGCAAAATCCTTGATTTTGCGGCGCGCGCTGCGCGCTGTTTGCCCGCGGCAACGTACAGCCGCGTAAAAATATATGTTCTGCCCGTTTACGGGCGCGGACGGTTCCTTCGCGCTTTGGAAATCATTCTCCGCGGGCAATCTGCCTGCGGCAGTCCTCGCAGACGATTTTGCCGCGGTAGGTCGTGATGTGGTCCGCGCTTCCGCAGAATACGCAGCTGGGGTTATATTTGCGCATGGTAATTCCCTCACTGTCTGTAAACAGCTCGACTGCGCAGCCCTTATCCAGTCCGTAGGATTTCCTCAAAGGTGCTGGGATAACGATTCTTCCCAAATTATCGATGTTGCATAAAAATCCGGCAGGTTTCATGATATTAAGACTCCCTTCCCTTGTTTGTCTTATAAAGTTTGCTTCCTCTCTTGAGCTCGACTTTATTTTACCAAAAAGTGGTATTAATGTCAATAATTATCTCATTTTTGTTATTTTTACAAATTTTGTCGAAATGAGTGACGGTTTATGATGAATTATATCTGGGGCGCAATCCTGCTCATCAGCGTCATATGCGGCATCATAAACGGAAAAACGGCACAGCTGAGCGCCGCCGCGCTCGACGGCGCGAAGGACGCCATAGAGCTTTTGCTTACCATGTGCGGCATGATGTGCCTGTGGTCGGGATTGATGGGCATAGCCGAGCAGGGCGGCCTGACCGCGGTGCTGGCGAGGGTGTTTTCTCCTGTTTTGAAGCGGCTGTTTCCCGATTATAAGGACGACAAGGAAACGTCCGGCGCAATCTGCTCAAACGTTACGGCAAACCTGCTGGGGCTGGGCAACGCGGCGACGCCGCTCGGAATCGAGGCGATGCGCCGTATGCAGGTGAAAAATCCGCAGAACGAAACAGCGAACAACAGCATGGTGATGTTCGTCGTCATCAATACGGCGTCCATCCAGCTCATCCCGACGACGATTGCCGTGCTTCGGCAAAAGTACGGCTCTGCTTCCGCGCTCGATATCCTGCCGTGCGTCTGGGTGAGCTCCATTTTTGCCCTCGCGGTGGGCATAACGGTCGCAAAGCTGTTACAAACGAGGCGCACAAAGGCAAAGGAGGATTAAGGCTTGGAGCAATTTGGTGGGTATATCATCCCGGTCGTCATCGCGCTGATTATACTCTTTGGTTTCATCAAAAAGGTTCCCTGCTTCGACTGCTTTCTTGAGGGGGCGAAGCAGGGGCTGATATCCACCTATAAAATCGCCCCGTCTCTGATTGGGCTGATTGTCGCTGTGACTATGCTCAAGGCCTCCGGCGCGCTCGATATGCTGATTCATTTTATCGAGCCTGCGGCGACGCTGCTGGGTTTTCCGGCTGAGGTCATGCCGCTTGCGCTTTTGCGCCCCGTTTCGGGCAGCGGCTCGACGGCGATTTTGAACACCATATTAAAGGAATACGGGCCGGACAGCTTTGCCGGCCGGTGCGCAAGCGTTATGGCCGGCTCGACGGAAACCACCTTTTACGCGATTGCCGTCTATTACGGCTCGGTTGGGATAAAAAAAATCCGCCATACCGTGCCCGCGGCGCTGTGCGCAGATTTTGCGGGCATGGTAATGGCGGTGCTTTCGGTTCGGTTTTTCTTCCGCTGAGCCTACTTGCTCAATTGCGGGCGGATAACCTTGTGGAGCAGCTTTTTCCCGTCGAAGGGAATCAGCGGGTACAGGTAGCTTTTGCCGGATACCGTCTTATTTGTAATGAGCAGGACGATAATCAGGACAAACCCCGCGGCAAAGCCCCAAATGCTGAACAGCTGCGTAAGGATGAGCAGCATGACGCGCAGAAATTTGAGCGAATACCCCAACTCGTAGCTCGGCTGGGTGTAGTTCGCGATTGCGACGAACGCCATATAGAGCATGGCCTCGGTCGAAAACCAGCCGACCGTGACGGCAAAATCCGACAGCGCAATCGCGCCGATAATACTCAGAGACGTACTCAGGCTGCTCGGCGTGTTGACTGACGCCAGACGCAGGCCGTCGATGCCGAGCTCCAGTATAATCAGCTGCCAGAACACCGGGATATTGACCGGCTCGGTAATTAAAATAAATTCAAACGCCTTTGGGACAAGCTCCGGATTTTTAAGCGCCAGCAGCCACAGCGGCGTTATGACGAGCGTTGCGAACGTGACAAGGTAGCGGGCAAAGCGGATATACGTGCCGGTAAGCGGCGGGAAATAGTAGTCGTCCACCTCTTCGATGATGTCGAAAATCGACGTCGGCAGCACGAGGGCGGAGGGAGAATTATCTACCAAAATGATGATATTGCCCTCAAGGATTGCGGAGGCGGCGGTGTCTGGCCGCTCTGTATATTTGACTTTGGGGAAGGGATTGTACCATTTGTGTTTGTAAATGGCTTCAATCAGGCTTTGCTGGTTCATGGTCAGTGACTGAACCTTGATATTGTTGATTTCCCTCGTCAGTTTATCCAACAGCTTTTTGTCTACGAGGTTGTCCATATAACAGACCGCAACGTCCGTCCTCGATACGCGGCCCACCACAAAAGGCTTGACGGTAAACAGCGGGTCGCGAATACGCCTTCTGATAAGCGCCGTGTTGCTGATGAGCGTCTCGACAAAGCCGTCCTTTGAGCCGCGCAGGGATTTGTCCTTTTCAGGCTCGCTCGTCGGCCTCTGCGGATAGGTACGGCTGTCAATCATGATGGCCTGCGTAAAGCCGTCGATAAAGAGCGCCGTTACGCCGGACAGCACGTTCATACAGATTTTGTCCGCGTCGTCGGTGAGGTCGACCTCCACATAAGGAACGCAGGTTTTAATGAAGGTATGCGCGTCGGTCATGGCGTTGTCGTCGTCGATGGAATAGAAGAACTCCAAGACCTTTTCCATGACCTCGTCTTTTAAAAGCCCGTCGATAAAGAACATGCAGGCGCGCCGCTTGTTGATGGTAATGGTGCGGTAAATCAAATCGAAGCTTTCCTTTGCGCGCAGCTTTTCTTTAAAAAGCTTGATGTTGTCGTCAATATTGCTTGAAAGGCTCATAGCGTCAATCCTTTCTGCCGGATTTTGTAAAATACTTCGCCTTAGTTTGTGCAATCCGCGCTGTTTTATCAGTAAAAATAAAAAAACAGGCGGTTATACATTGGTTTTACATGTTTGTTTCAATATTATTGAAAAAAATTGTTGACAAACGGCAGAAGAAGGGGTACAATAAAGAAAATTTCATCCGGTAAACCAAAGAGTAAGAGGAGTAACCGCAGGGTGAATGCCCTTAAGAGAGCCGCGGACGGTGGAAGCGCGGCGGGTGTTTGTGCGGTGAATGGGCTTACGAGGGCAAGGTGAACAGTATAGTAGCCAAGCCGGGAGCTTCACCCGTTATCAAGGAAGCGCGCGTTTTTTGACGTGCGGAGCAGGAGGATTTTTATAATCAATCTGGGTGGTACCGCGGAAGTTCGCTTTCGTCCCTTGTGGACGGAAGCTTTTTTTATTTTAATTTACTTTTCTAAACTGAAAGGAGTCTTTAACATGGCAAAAATACCTTACAGGTTTTATTTATCGGAGGACCAAATCCCGAAGCAGTGGTATAACCTGCGCGCGGACATGAAAGAGCAGCCCGACCCGATGATTAATCCGGCGACAATGCAGCCGGCGACAGAGGAGGACTTATACCCCGTATTCTGCAAAAAGCTCGCTCACCAGGAAATGGACGCGCAGACGCGTTATGTCGACATTCCCGAAGAAATTATGGAGATGTACAGGGTGTACCGCCCGTCCCCGCTGATTCGCGCGTACAATCTGGAAAAGGAGCTCAAAACGCCCGCAAAAATTTATTATAAGTTTGAGGGCAACAACACCTCCGGCAGCCATAAGCTCAATTCCGCAATCGCGCAGGCATATTACGCGAAGGACCAGGGACTGAAAGGCTTGACCACCGAAACGGGCGCAGGCCAGTGGGGAACGGCGTTGAGCGAGGCGTGCTCCTATTTCAATCTGCCGCTGACCGTTTATATGGTCAAGGTATCGTATGAGCAGAAGCCGTTCCGCAAAGCAGTAATGGAAACGTTTGACGCAAACGTCATCCCAAGCCCGAGCACGACGACGCAGGTCGGGCGCAAAATCCTGGAAGAAAACCCGAATACCTCGGGCAGCCTCGGCTGCGCCATATCTGAGGCGGTCGAAAAGGCTGTTTCGACGGAAGGCTATAAATATGTGCTCGGCTCCGTCTTGAACCAGGTGCTGCTGCACCAGTCCATTATCGGCCTGGAAGCGAAAAAAGCGATGGAAATTCTCGATGAATACCCGGACGTCGTCATCGGCTGCGCGGGCGGCGGCTCAAACCTCGGCGGATTGATTGCGCCGTTTATGCAGGATAAGCTGCTCGGAAAGGCGGACCCGCGCATCGTCGCGGTTGAGCCCGCGTCCTGTCCGTCGTTTACCAGGGGCAGATACGCCTACGATTTCTGCGATACCGGCAAAATTACCCCAATGGCGCGCATGTATACGCTCGGCAGCGGGTTCATGCCGTCTGCCAACCACGCTGGCGGACTGCGCTACCACGGCATGTCGCCGATTCTCTCAAAGCTCTATCATGACGGCTTAATGGACGCTGTTTCCGTCGAGCAGACGAAGGTGTTCGAGGCCGCGACCATGTTCGCAAGGGTTGAGACAATTCTGCCCGCGCCGGAATCCGCTCATGCTATCCGCGCCGCGGTTGATGAGGCAATTAAATGCAGGGAAACGGGCGAGCAGAAGACCATCCTGTTCGGACTGACCGGAACCGGTTACTTCGATATGACGGCGTACGCCGCTTTCCACGAAGGCAAAATGAACGATTATATCCCGACGGATGAGGACTTGAAAAAGGGTTTTGACGGCCTGCCGAAAATCCCGGGCGTTCAGGACTAAGCTTTATATGAAGTGGAGGGGAACCGTTTTAATGGTTCCCCTCTACTTTTTGTTCGTATTTTTTTAAAAAAGCCAAGAAACAGGAACATTTCAAAAAAGAAAAGAGAGAACCATCGTAATGGTTCCTCCTCTTTTGATTGACAATTTTATAAAAAATCAAGAAAGCGTACGCTTGCATACAAAATAAAGAGGATGAAAAATGAGGAGCCTATAACGGCTCCTCATTTTTGTCAAAGCATCCCCTGTACAAAGGTATACTTTGTTTTCGTCCAGTTGGTCGCTTTCACATAGTCGCGGTGGTAGGACGAGTTGTCCGTCGGGGACGGAATATTCGATGGTACCAGCTCTATGCAAAGCCCGGGGCGTTTGTACGCGCCGCGGAACCAGTTTTCAAGCCCGCCGCCGTAGTCGTTTGCCGCGGTAGAGGTCTCTACCGCCCAGTAACCGCATTTGTTTGTAAGCTTCTGCGTTAAATTCCAGTCGCCCGGGATTGTACCGCTGGCGCTGTCGCGCCAGTAAATACAATTGCCGCGCAGGTGCATGGAAAAGAGCCATTCAAAGCGGTTTTGTTTGCACAGGTTCATAATAGCCTTTGTTTCCGCCTCGCTTCCGGCGGAAGGCCCCTTGTATTTTTGAGCATCGGTATAGCGTGTACTGATGCCGCCGTCTGTAATGGAGCCCCAGTAAAACGGGAAGTTCCTGTTTAAATTCACGCCGTTCGCATTGGATTTGAATTCCATGCGGCTGCCGGTATAATTGTAAAGCGGATTTGTAAACTTCGTCACTACGTCCATGCCGTCGGGATTCATCAGCGGTACGATGTAAAGCGTGTAGCTGTCGAGCAGCTGCTTCATATTATAATCGCCGTAAGCGCCCGTTTTAGAGCAGTAGGCCGCCGCGTATTCCTCAAGGCAAAGCATCGTAAAGGTGACGGTCAGATGCTCGCGCGAATGGATGCCGCCTGTAATCAGCGCCTTTTTGTTCCCGTGGCCGAGCTTTACAAGCGTTAAATCCTGTCCGCGCGTGCTCTTTCCGGCGGAGGATACCGTGACGGCATCCGGGTATTGCTTTGCAATCAGCTTAATGTCGCGGGCTACCTCGTCAGTGGTATAGGCTTTTGTATAATTTACGATGCGTGAGGTGATGGTGCAGCTGGCGCTCACGCCGTTATAAGCCTTACAGGTGATGACGGCCGAGCCGCGCGTTTTAGAGGTAATTACGCCCTTGCTGTCAACAGAAGCGACGGCGGGATTACTGGAGGAATAGCTTAATATATTGCCAGCCGCGCCGGAATTGAGCGTGGCCTTGAGCGCAAGCGTCTGCCCGATGAAAAGCTTTTTTGATGTGACGTTGAGCGTCATCGAAGCAGGCGCGTTTTTTACATTGATTTTGCAGCTTGCCTTTAGATGGTTTTCCGTTTCCGCGGTAATGGTTACGCTGCCAGTTTTCAGCCCCTTGACCGTACCGTTTTTATCGACGGAAGCAACGGACGTGTCGGAGGAGGAAAATTGCAGGCCCTTTATATAGGCGTCCGCTGGGGTAGACCTGACGGGAAGGCGAATGCTTTCTCCTTTGCCGATGGTATAGGACGCGCCCGGAAACGTGATGCTGTCCGCGCGCTTGACGACCTCAACCGTGCACGCAGCGGTTTTACCGTTATGGCTTGTGGCCGTAATCTGCGCGGTTCCATAATTTTTCGCGGTAACCTGGCCGCTTTCATCAACGGCGGCAATATTTTTGCCGCTGCTTTCAAACGTGACAGAGCGGTCGGCGGCGTTTTCGGGCAGAACCAGAACGTCCAGCTTGTAAGCTTGCTCCGGGTAAAGGTAAATACGGCCGGGCGTAGTAAACACAATCGATTCCACCGGAACGTCTGTAGGGGGCTGGGTAGGTACCGTTTCCTCCGTGGGTGGCTCGGTCTGGTTTTTCAGCTCCTCCAGCCTGCCGCTTGTATCGAGAAAATCCTGAAAGGCATCCTTAACAGGATTACCCGTTCTTTCCCGCGCGGCATAGGCGTTTAAAAGGGCGCCCGCGCACAGCAGGACGCACAATGCGGCGGCAATCATTTTTTTCATAATGCTTCCTCCTCACCTCATATATCTTCCAAAACAATCATACGATATTTTCACAAAAATCGCAATGAAAAAATCTCAGATTTTACAATTCCTTTGTACAAGTTGTCCCTTTTCGGGCAAACCGGGATTCTTCCCAACCTCACGCGGTTTTTTCACAAAAACTATTTTGTTTTTTTGGATTGACAAATTGACAAAATGTTCATATACTTTTACCTTGGAGCGATTCCTTTACGCGTAACGCGCAAGGGAACGCAAATTCTTTTTATTTTTGTTTGGGGGTGGGGATTTGAGCCAGAATACTGTCGTATCCTTAAAGGATATTTACGTGGAATTTGACGGCGAGGTCATCTTAAACGGAATCGACCTTGACATCAGGGACAAGGAATTTGTCACGCTGCTCGGGCCGAGCGGCTGCGGCAAGACGACGACGCTGCGCCTGATCGGAGGGTTTCTGGAGCCGAACCGGGGCGAAATTTACTTTGACGGCAAACGCATGAACCAGGTGCCTCCGCATAAACGCAACGTCAACACGGTATTTCAGAAATACGCGCTGTTTCCCCATCTGAACGTATTTGAAAACGTGGCGTTCGGCCTGCGGATTAAAAAGGTGCCGGAGGCTGAAATAAAAAAGAAGGTCAGGCAGATGCTTGCGACCGTCGATTTGAAGGGCTACGAAAAACGGCCTGTCAGCAAGCTTTCCGGCGGGCAGCAGCAGCGCGTTGCGATTGCGCGCGCGCTCGTGTGCGAGCCGCAGGTGCTCCTGCTCGACGAACCGCTCGGCGCGCTCGATTTAAAGCTTAGGAAGGACATGCAGCTTGAGCTGAAAAATTTGCAGCAGAAGCTGCAGACGACGTTTGTTTACGTGACGCACGACCAGGAGGAAGCGCTGACGATGTCCGACACCGTCGTTGTAATGAACAACGGCAAGATTGAGCAAATCGGCGCGCCTATCGATATTTATAACGAGCCGGCGAACGCCTTTGTCGCGGATTTTATCGGAGAGGCGAATATATTAAACGGCGTGATGCTTGAGGACCGCCGCGTGAAAATCGGCGGCGCGGAGTTCCCGTGTGTTGACAAGGGCTTTGGCAAGAACAGGCCGGTCGACGTGGTCATCCGCCCGGAGGACGTCGAGATTGTAAAGCCGCAGGGCGCAAGGCTTTCCGGTACGGTCACGGACACGGTCTTCAAGGGCGTACATTATGAGATGTCCGTTTCGGTCAACGGCTGCATGTGGCTGATTCACAACACCAAAAGCGTAGAGCCGGGTACGGAAATCGGCATTGAGGTCGTGCCCGACAATATTCATATTATGGATAAGCTGTTCCCAACCACGAACAACGAGTTCGACGCGGTGGTTGTGTCCTCAAATGAAGAAGAAAACAGCATGGAAATCGAGATAGAGGGGAAAAGCGTTGCGGTCAAGGGACGCTGCTATCCCCAGGCTGCAAAGCTGCATATCGTCCTGCCGCCCGACGGCGTGTATATCGCGGGCGACGGAACGGGCGATTTGGAAGGCTATATCGAGTCCGTCATCTGGAAGGGCGAGCATAACGAAATTATTGTGGAAACCGACGCGCATAAATGGCTGATGAGCAGCGATTTTGACGAGCAGATTGCAACGTACGTGCAGCTGAGCTTCCGGTTCGATAAGGCGGTGTTCACCGAAATTGCCGCGGAAGGGCAGGTGGCTTTGCAGTGAAATCAAAAGCGCCATCTTACCCTTATCTTCTGTGGATGCTCGTTTTTACGATTATCCCGCTTGGAATGGTCGTCTATTACGCGTTTACCGACAGCAGCGGCAGCGTGTCTTTAAAGCCCTTTATAGACAGCCTTTATTATTCCGACGTATTCATCCGCTCGCTGTGGATTGCGCTGCTTTCCACCGTGATTTGCCTTCTCATTGCGTATCCGCTCGCCTTTATTACGGCGCGGGCGCGCAAAAGCTCGCAGAAGGTGCTCGTCATGCTTTTGATGCTGCCGATGTGGATGAACTTTATCCTGCGTATTTACGCGTGGGTACTCCTTTTGCAAAACGACGGCTTAATCGACCTGGGGGTAAAGCTTCTGGGGCTTGACGTTGCGCTTTTGGGCAACAGCGGCGCGGTCGTTTTGGGCATGGTTTATAACTTTCTGCCGTTTATGGTCCTGCCGATTTACACGGTCATGACAAAAATCGACAATAGCCTGATTGAAGCGGCGCAGGACCTGGGCTCGAACAGCGTGCGCGTGTTCGGCAAGGTCGTGTTCCCGCTTTCCGTGCCGGGCATCATCTCCGGCATCACGATGGTATTCGTACCGGCGGCCAGTACGTTTTTGGTGTCCCAGTACCTGGGGGGCACGAACGACAAGCTCATTGGCGACGTGATTGAAAATATCTTTCAGCGCGACAAGAACGTCGGCTCGGCGCTGTCGCTGTCGCTGATGGTCATTATTCTGATATTCCTGATTGTGATGAACCGCTTCGGGGACGAGGAGGTGGTCGTATGAAGAAGCTTTCCTCAAAAATCTATGTGGGGCTTGTCATGCTCTTCCTCTACCTGCCGATTTTTGTGCTTATCCTTTATTCCTTCAACGACGGAAAAACCTCGGTTTGGAAGGGCTTCACGTTCAAATGGTACGCAGAGCTTTTCAATAGCTCCGCCATTATGTCGTCCCTATACAATACGCTGATTATCGCGGTGCTCGCGTCCCTTATTGCGACGGTGCTCGGCACGGCGGCGGCCATCGGCCTTTATAATTATAAGGGCATTAAAAGAACGCTTTTGACCAATGTGTCGAACTTCCCGATTATCAACCCGGAAATCGTCACGGGCGTTTCGTTTATGCTGCTGTTCGCGTTCGCTGGCGGCCTTTTGGGCTTTGAAATGGGCTTTGGGACGGTGCTGATTGCGCATATTGGCTTTTGTACGCCGTATGTCATTTTAAACGTGATGCCAAAGCTGCGGCAGATGGACAAAAACGTGTATGAGGCGGCGCTCGATTTGGGCTGCAACCAGCGCCAGGCGTTTTTTAAGGCGGTCATGCCGGAAATCCTGCCGGGCGTGCTGTCGGGGCTGTTGATGTCCTTTACGTATTCGCTGGACGATTTCGTCATTACGTATTTTACCAGGGGCGCGCAGTTCCAGACGCTGCCTATCGAGATATATACCATGCTCAGAAGGAGGGTTTCTCCGACCATCAACGCGCTTTCCACCCTTCTGTTCGTCATTACCCTGACGATATTAATCATCGTGAACGTCCGCGACAGGCGCGCCGAAAAACAGGCGGCTGCGCCGCGTTAAAGTGTTTGCGTGAATTTATAAACCAAAAACAAGAGGGAGGAACTAAAACATGAAAAAATTACTTTGCCTTGCGCTGTGCGTACTGCTCACCGGCGCCTGTATGCTTACGCTTGCGTCCTGCGGCTCCGGTGAATCCGCCGGGGAAATCAACGTCTATAACTGGGGCGAGAACATCAGCAACGGCGAGGACGGCTCGATGGACGTTATCGCGGAATTTGAAAAGCAGACGGGCATTAAGGTCAACTATACCAATTACGAGACGAACGAGGAAATGTACAACATCCTGAAAAACAGCGGCTCCGCGTACGATGTAATCATCCCGTCCGATTACATGATTGGCAAGCTTATCGCGGAGGATATGCTGCTGCCGCTCGATTTTAACAATATCCCGAACTACAAAAACGTCATGGAGCAGTACAAAAACCTTGATTTTGACAAGGAAAACAAGTACAGCGTACCGTACACCTGGGGCGTAGTCGCGCTCGTCTATAACAAGGAAATGGTAAAGGAGAAGCCGAAGAGCTTCGACGTCCTGTGGGACAAAGAATACAAGGGCCAGATTCTGATGTTCAATAACTCCCGCGACGCGATGGGAATTGCCATGAAGCTCAAGGGAATCGACCCCGGCGTCGTGACAAAGGAGGACGTCGACACGGCGGCCGATTATCTGCGTGAGCAGAAGCCGTTGCTCAAAAAGTACGTGATGGACCAGGTCTTTACCGAAATGGAGGGCGACCAGGCGGCGCTCGCGCCGTATTACGCCGGGGATATTGTAACCATGATGAGCAACAATGAAAATCTTGATTACGTGCTGCCGGAGGAAGGCTCTAACCTGTTCGTCGATTCGATGTGCATCCCGAAGACGAGCAAAAACAAGGCGCTTGCTGAAAAGTTTATCAACTTTATGCTGGAGCCGGAGGTCGGCAAGGCGAATTCCGAGTATATCGGCTATTCCACACCGAACCAGGCGGCCTATGATTTGATGGATGAAGAGGTAAGGAACAACGAGCTTGCCTATCCGCCCAAGGAGTACCTCGACAAATGCTACTTCTTCTCAAACCTGCCGGACGACGTATACAACTATTTACAGGAACAATTTTTGCAGGTACAGGCTTAAAATAATAGAGAAAATGGGGTGGCTTGTCACCTCATTTTTTTCGTGTTCATATTCGAAAAGCCCCGGACGCCATAAGGCTGGCACCGGGGCTTCACTTATATGTGAATTTTATATTTTTGTATAGAGCAGTGCTCCGGAAGGGAGCGCCTTCAAAGTATAGCCGTGTGTCTGCGCATAGCTTTGCCAGACATCGGGTGCCGATTTTGCCGCGACCAATGCGTCGACGTAAATTCTTTCCGGAATTTTATCGGGATGAAGCGCGTAATATTCCTCAAGCTTTTGGCTGGTCAGGGTGCGGTTATCGCCGCCCCACGCAGAAAAAGTGCCAAGCCTAGTACCGGTATAAAGATAAGCATAGGGCATATTACGGAAGAAATGGACAAGCTCACCTTCCGCGCCGGAGAAATAAAGCTTCAGGTCGGATAACCTGTTCATATGCGTAACGCTTTTTTCCTTTGTAGTACGAATTCCCTTTACAGGGCCGGAAGGCACTGTGCTTGTCAACTGGGCAACCGGCTGGTCCCAGAACACGTGGTTTGTCTTTACATAAGTCTGCGCGCCTAGCTGTAAAACGAGGACGGCAAGAAGCGGAACCATTTTGATTGCCGGTGATTTCAGCAGGGCATTATGCCTGCAGTACTGGCTCAACATCAGTAAGGTAAATATATCAGAGACGACAAGCGCGTTAGACACGACATACATGTATTGGTTGGAGGACAGTACCATGCATACTGCGTATAATGCGCCAACAAGCCAGCCAAGCAGCATCATCGGTTTTCTGTGTTCCCTGGGCGTAGACGCATAGGCGCAAAGGCCGATGGCCGAAAGAGGCAGCATGACCGCATTCATTCCCAGGCCTGCCGTTTGATAAAGAGCAAAGTAAATTGTGGCGCCCATAGAAAGCAGGATAGTCGCAAGCAGGTATGCGCCGCAGCGTTTCTCATTTTTGTCGATACAGGCAAGCAACAGCAGAGATGCTGCCGGAAAGGTAAAGCCCTTGTATTGCGCAATGAACGTTTCAATCGGTCCGACTATCATATTGAAGGTCTTTGCGGGGTGCGCGGGGTCAGAGAGCACGTGGGGCAGGTTTTGAAGTACCTCTGAAAGCGAAGCGCGTGAAAACAGCAGGATGAGAAACAACAGCGCAATCACAGCCGCCCCGGCAGTCATCCATAACGCGCTTTTCAAACGAAAATATGGCGGGATTTCACGACCTCGCCTGCGCTGGATAAAGAAGGAAGCGCAGCACGACAGTAAATAGAGTATGTATAGTACAGCAAAATAAGGGTTACATAATACAGAGCAGGCACAGCAGATACCTGCAAGCACGTATGTAAAAGCGTTCGGACGACGGGCCGCGAAGAGCAGCAGGCTGAAAAGTACGGTAAACGCCAGACCCATGCTGTTGTAGCTCAACGCCATAATATCGAACGGGGAAAAAATAAAAAATAGAACGGCGGCGCCGACCGCCGCAAGGCGGAAGCGGCGCAGGATACAATAAACCCCGGTTGCCGCCAATAACTGGAACACCACATATATGCAGCGGAAGGCTAGAACAATTCCCTCAGTAGAGCCTACAATTTTCAAATATATCCACATGATTGGATAAAACAGGAAGCCGGCAAGCTGGCTGACATGCCACTCATCTACGATTAGTGCGTCGCCCTGGCAAAGACGGTACGGAATTGAAAGATAAAAGGTTTCATCAACATCGGCCATACCATAAGGCAGCCTGTAGATATACAGCCCGATTCCGCAGAGAATAAGCAGGATGAATAAAACGTCATACCTGAAATAAGGTCCGCTGCGTAAACGTGCTTGAAGTTTTGATTTTTCCATAATTACCCCTTTCTGTTTACCCGGTTTGTATTCTAACGACCGTAGCTCTAACTAAAAAACGGATGGGCGTGTGTACAGGTTTCTCGTCATTCGCAGATATTTTAAATTTAGTATAACATAAGCAGCCCGATTCTTCAATCATCCGTGACGATAATTCATATTGCCGCCATTCCAATAGGGCATGATAAAATTTAAAATTTGGAAATATTAACAGGAAATCACTCCGTTACTTCACCCTTGTGCGACCATACTAAAGTATGGAGGCGATTATTTTGCAACAGTTTACAGCCGTTTACTATGAGCCGCAGAGCCTGGAATACCCGCTTGGTAAAATGCTGCGGGAAAAATATAAAGATTTACCCTGGCTTCCGATTGACAGCCATAACCGGATTGAGGAAATGACAAAGAAAAAGAACAGCGATTTTCCTGAAATGAAACGCTTTTTAATCATCGGCACGCGAAAAACGCATAAATATTCCGATAATTTTAAGGTGTCTGACTATTTAGTACCGTTTACATCCAGCGGATGCACAGCTATGTGCCTGTATTGCTATTTGGTGTGCAATTACAACAAATGCGCGTACCTGCGCCTCTTTGTAAACCGCGAACAGATGCTGGAGCGCCTAATTAAATTTTCGTATAAAAGCGAAGAAGAAAAGGTGTTTGAGGTCGGCAGCAACAGCGACCTGCTATTGGAAAATACGATTACAGGAAATCTTGAGTGGCTGATTCCGGAATTTGCGGAAAAGGGGCGCGGAAAAATTACCTTTCCGACAAAATTTGATATGGTTGAGCCGCTTTTAACGCTCGACCACCGCGGTAAGACAATATTCCGTATGAGCGTCAACCCCGAGAAAATTATACAGAGAATCGAGCTTGGCACATCCCCGCTCGAAAAACGCATCGACGCGCTCAACCAAATGTGCGAGGCGGGCTATCCCTGCGGAATATTAATCGCGCCGGTAATCCTGACAGAAGACTGGGAAGCGCTTTACAGCGGCCTGCTCGATACCCTGCAAAGCCGTTTGTCCAATTTGGCGAAAAGCCGTTTGTTTATTGAAATTATTTTCATGACCTACAGCTATGTGCACCGCGCCATCAACAGCGAGGCGTTCCCAAACGCCATCGACCTTTACGACCCGCAGCTGATGACGGGCCGCGGACGGGGCCGATACACCTACCGCAGCGAGCCGCGCGCGGTGGCGGAGCTGATGCTGCGCGAACAGATAAAGGAAAAGCTTCCTCAGGCTCAGATTATTTATGTCTGCTAACCAATAGAGAGGTTCTGTTCCCCATTCCTTTGTTAAAAAAATAGGAGAGTGGCTTGGTTTTCACCAACTGGGTTGTTTTAACGCGCCTTTTCCTGAAATGTAAACATTTATCCAACACCGAAAAAATAAAAGCGTACAGGGAAACCTGTACGCTTTTTCAAATAAATCTACATTACGGAAGGACATTGCCCGCGGCGCGGTAAATTTCGTACCATTGCTCCCTGGTGAGCGTGATATCGGCGCCTTTGCAAATATCGATAAAGCGGTTTGCGTTCGTCGTGCCTGTTACCACCTGCATGTTCGCCGGATGGCGCAGAATCCACGCGACAGCGACCGCGCTGTCTGTAACGCCGTATTCCGACGCAATCCGTCCGATACAGTCGTTTAACTCCGGGAACTTGTCATGGTTTAAGAAAACGCCCTCAAAAAATCCATATTGAAACGGCGACCACGCCTGAATGGTAATACCGTTTAAACGGCAGTACTCTAAAACCGAGCCGTCGTGCATAACGGACGGGGGATTCTGCATATTGACGTTAAAGCCGCTGTCAATCATGCTTGTGACCTTAACGCTCAGCTGAAGCTGGTTGACAAGCAGCGGCTGTTTTACATATTTTCTCAGCAGCTCCATCTGCATGGGGTTCTGGTTGCTTACACCGAAATGGCGTACCTTGCCTTCACTGTACAGCTTATCGAACGCTTCGGCTACCTCTTCGGGTTCCATCAGCGTATCCGGCCTGTGCAGCAGAAGGATATCCACATAATCGGTTTGCAGCCGCCTTAGGCTGCCCTCGACCGATTCAATAATATGCTCTTTTGAAAAGTCATAATATCCGTCACGAATCCCGCATTTTGTCTGTAGGATAATTTTTTCACGCGCTTCCGGGTGCAGCTTGAGCGCCTCGCCAAAAACCTCTTCCGAGCGTCCGCCGCCGTATATGTCGGCATGGTCGAAGAAGTTGACGTTACTAAGCGCTGCTGTAAATATGAGCTGTTCAACCTCCCTGACAGGCATTTTATCGATGCGCATACAGCCCATCACGACGGACGAACAGTCGAGCAGGCCTCCGACCTTGATGTTTTTCATGGAACCGCCTCCTGTTTTATTTGGTGTTGATGTTGATAAACTCAGCCTTGAGCTTAGAATACATGATTTTCTGGCTGCTGTAAAGGCCGTAGTAGCCAGACAGCATGTAGCTGACTGCGCAGGCGACTGCGAAGAGCACCATACCCTGCGCGCCAAACAGCTCGATGCTTAGGATAAACGAGGCTATCGGGCAGTTGACCACGCCGCAGAACAAAGCGATCAGCCCAACCGCCGCGGCAAAACCGGGGTCGAGCCCCAGCAGGCCGCCCGCAACGCAGCCGAACGTTGCGCCGATAAAGAGCGTGGGAACAATTTCACCGCCCTTAAAGCCCGCGCCGATGGTAATGGCGGTAAAGACGATTTTCAGGAGAAACGCCTCGGGGCGCGCGGCGCCGTCCAGTATAGCGCTGTCGATAATATTGAGACCAATGCCGTTATAGTTGCGCGTGCCGACGAGCAGCGTCAATAATATGATAGCCGCCGAGCCCGCGATGATGCGCAGGTATTGGTTTTTGAGAAACCTTTTTAAGAATTTTTCCGTCCCTTTCATCGCCAGGCAGAATAAAATAGATACGACGGCGCAAAGCGCCGCAAGCCCCGCCACACGTAAAATGTTTTCAACCGACAGGCCGGGTACCGATTTTAAATCGAACCGGATGGGGGAAATGCCGAACAGCACGGATACGCCGTACGCCGTCAGGGAAGAGACGATGCACGGCACAATGCCGGAATAATAGATTACGCCGACGCTGATGACCTCCATAGCGAACAGCGCCGCGGTCAGCGGCGTACCAAAGAGGGCGGCGAATACGCCGCTCATACCGCACATGATGACCAGATGCATATCCTTTTCGTCGAGATGAAGAATTTTACCGACCTGGGAGCCGATGCTTCCGCCCAACTGGAGTGCCGCGCCCTCGCGTCCGGCGGAGCCGCCGAGCAGGTGAGTGATGACCGTACTGATAAAGATAAGCGGGGCAAGCAAAAGCGGAACACCTTTGTCGGAGCGGATAGAATCGATTACATGGTTCGTTCCGGTTTCGTCCGGTATTTTGCTGATTCGATAAAGCAGCACGATGGCCGCACCGCCTAAGGGCAGCAGGTAAAGCAGCCAGCCGTTCTGCGCGTTTAAGTTGGTCACAAGCTCGACGCTTTTGTCAAAGGCAGAGCCGATGAGTCCGCCAACAGCGCCTGTAATAAAGGCAATCAGTACCCATTTGCAAAAGGTGACGACGTATCCGCAGGCGGACGTAGCTTTTCTAATAAAATTGATTTTCAGCTTTATTCTGTTCAAAAAAATCACCGCATAAATTTAAAAAAGTATGATAGTATTATTTTATCACGAATATAGGAGGTGTCAATTTCCACAGCTTTATAATTGAAAGATTTTCACATTCATGGTACGATAACTTTATTAAAGAAAGCGGAGGCCTTTTATGAAAAACATGACGCGCATCCTTTGTTCGCTTACGCTGGCCGTACTGACGGCGTTCGCTGCGGTATGTCAGGGCAGCGCGGCTGTATCCGCGGGAAACGAACAAATATCCGGCTACAGCGGAACACTTGCCCCGACACGAACAAGAAAAGATATCGTGGAAAAATGGCTCTCTTATGATAAAGTGGACGCTGTTAAAATATTTGACGACAAACCAGCGGCAACAGCGCCGTATCGGACGGGAAAGCTGAATCAGGCGTTTCTTAGCCAGGCGCAGCTTTATTTTAATTACCTGAGGTACGCCGCGGGCTTGCCTGACATTTTGTTGGACGATACGCTTACCGGCAAAGCGCAGCACGGCGCGGTTTTGCTTGCGGCAAACGGCGAATTGACCCACACGCCGTCAAAGCCTGCCGATATGAGCGACGCTTTTTATCAGTTGGGCTCTTCGAGCACTGCCACGAGCAATATTTCCATGCGCTATATCTTCGACAGCCGGAAAATTTTGACCAGTTCCCTTCAGGGCTGTATCGACGACAGCAACAGTAAGGAAAATATGCTGGTGGTCGGACACAGGCAATGGATGCTCAACCCAAAGCTTTTATATACCGGATTCGGTTATGCAGCCAATGCGGATGACTATCATTTCGCTGTAACACAAATTACGGACAACAGTGCCGCTGATGCCGATTATAACTTTATTTCCTGGCCCGCGCAGGGGGAATTTCCAAACAACATCATAACTTCCGGTACACCCTGGTCGGTTACGCTGAATCCGCAGAAATATGAAAACCCGGAGCTTGAAAAAATAACGGTAAAGGTAACGCGTTTATCGGACGGTATGGTTTGGAATCTGACCGATAAAGACTATACGGACCGGCCCGACAGGCAGGAACCGTATTTAAACGTGACCCAGCGTGGGCTTGGGGTAGGCAACTGTATCGTTTTCCATTTGGGTACGGAAAGCTTTAAAACAGATACGTACAGCGACAGCTTTACTGTAGAGATAACGGGACTAAAAGCGAAAAACGGTTCGGACGCATCGCTTTCCTACTCGACCCATATTTTCGATTTTAAGAAAGCGCTTAACGCAGTACAAAACGGCGGGGAGAAGGGCGACGTCAATGGCGACTGGGTAATCAATACCGCGGATGTTTTGCTTATTCAAAAATATTTGGCCGGGGTAGTGACACTCAGTGAAAAACAAAAGGAGCTTGCTGACGTAAACGATGATGGGACGGTTTCCGTAGCCGATGTACTGCTGATTCAGCGTTACCTCGCGCATGAAATTACCGGATTTGATTAAAAATTATGTGTATAAAAGACCGCCGCGTACTGAACATAGTACACGGCGGCTGTTTTTTCACTTATTTGTTATTCGTACTGTAGCAAATCGCGTATACATTCGCCGGCAATCATCAGCCCGCCGGCGGACGGAACAAAAGAAACGCTGCCGGGCGTCTGACGCCGTGCGCTGCCTGCCGTATCCTCCGTTTGGAAAAGAGGAGTGAGCGGCTCCTCTGTGGAGCTAAGGACCTTTAGGTGCGTGATGCCCTCCTTGCGCAGCTCCCTTCGCATGACACGCGCAAGCGGACATACGGTTGTTTTGGATAGGTCTGTGATGGACAGCTTTTCCGGATACAGCTTGTTGCCTGTACCCATACTGCTGATGATGGGAATATGGAGTGACACGGCGGTTTTTATCAGTATGAGCTTGGAGGATACCGTATCGATTGCGTCAATGATGTAATCACAAGAGGATAAATCGAAATCCTTTGCGTTTTCTGCCGTGTAGAAAACGGCGTGCGTTTCCACCCGCGCTTGAGGGTTGATGGAAAGAATGCGTTCCTTCATGACGTCAACCTTCAAGCGCCCAATCGTTTGCTGTGTCGCGATAATCTGTCGGTTGATATTGCTTTGCGCGACCGTGTCGCTGTCGAACAGGATGAGCGTACCGACGCCGCAGCGGCAAAGCGCCTCGCATACAAAGGAACCGACTCCGCCGACGCCGAACACTGCGACGCGCGCACGGCTGAGTCTGTCCATGCCTTCGTTTCCCAAAAGCATTGCTGATCTTGAAAAATCACACATAAAAATCACCTTTTCACCGCATTATACCCGCTGATTTTATCATGAACGGGCTTTCATTTCAACAGCAATTGCGACAATTTAGGCAGGATTTATGCCATAAAATAGATTTGACAGTAAAATGGGAGTGTGTTAGAATGGCTTAGCACAGAAGCGGTGAAAGGAGGTCCCAAAATGGCACAGGAAAGCTTAAAAACGATTGCGCAAAACAAAAAGGCGCGCCACGACTATTTTATTGAAGAAAGTTTTGAAGCCGGAATTGAGCTGTGCGGGACCGAAGTAAAATCGCTGAGGCAAGGCAGGGTAAACCTGAAAGATACTTGGTGTTCGGTCGTTGACGGGGAAATTTTCGTCAATGGCATGCATATCAGCCCATATGAGCAGGGGAACATCTTCAACCGCGACCCATCGCGCGTGCGTAGGCTTTTGATGCACAAAAGGGAAATTATGCGCCTGTTTGGCCTTGTGAAACAGGACGGCTATGCGCTCATTCCTGTATCGGTATATTTTAAAGGCTCCCGTGTCAAGATGCAGGTTGGGCTGTGCAAGGGTAAAAAGCTCTACGACAAGCGGGCGGATATGGCGCAAAAGGACGCAAAACGCCAGATGGAGCGCGCAATGAAGGAGCAGAACCGGTAGAACCCTATCTTATATTTGGGGATGTAAAGGTTTCGACGGGGACCACAAGCCCTGGTAAGCGAGCAGCGGTGCGGAACCGCTATAAAATCCGCAAATTTAAAATTAAACAACAACAATAAAGTTGCTTACGCAGCTGCTTAATTAGCAGCTGCCGTTCTTGCCGGAAGTACCGCGGTCCGGATAAGAGCGTCGATTAGCGGTGCACGTGAACCGGAGAGTGCCTTGTATCCGGTCATGAATTTAAGGCTACCGACTTACAGAGCCTGCTGCAGGGCGCTGTGAAGAGGGAAACTTAATACAGCAGCTACGCTCGTAGAAAGCCACGGTAAATGATTCTCGGACAGGGGTTCGATTCCCCTCATCTCCACCAACCCAGAGCATAAACAAAATT
>UQHH01000009.1 GCA_900540865.1 uncultured Oscillospiraceae bacterium | reverse complement strand
GAATAAGACTCATAAAGGGCATGACAATATGGACATAGAAAAAACGATGATTTTTGTTAAGGGTGAGGATAAAACGGACACAATTGCCGCTATTTCCTTTGATACCTCCGCGGGAAAAACCAATTTGACATATAAGAATGGACGTACGTACATATATAATTCAGAAAATGTAGTGGTTTTGGAAAATCCTAAAATTTTAGAATTGAACGGACGGGCCGCATATATTGGTGGGGTGCCTGTTTATGAACCTCGGCTCATACTCGATTTTAAAAGCCGCATACGAATTATTCAAAAGAGCGGCGCTTTTCAAACTGTACGTCCTGAGGAACTGTCGCTTGTTGAAAATGGCTCTGCCGACCAAAACGCGCGGTGTATATTGGATTATTTGCGTGAGATTTCAAGATACAAGGCAAACGAACCGGAGGAAGAAGCTTTTTTAAAGAAGGAGATGGACCAGTTAACTTTCATTCATCCGGAAAGCGTGCTGGGACGGTATTTGAACCGTCAGCCCGTTGAAAACAGAACTCCGTCCATGAACGGTGTTATTTTTCCATTCCGTTTTAATCTCAGTCAGAAAGCCGCGCTTGAAAATGCCCTTACCCATTCTATGTCCGTAATCGAGGGACCGCCGGGTACGGGTAAAACACAGACAATTTTAAACATCCTTGCGAACCTTGTCGCAATTCAGGAAAAAAGCGTGGCTGTGGTTTCCAATAACAATGAAGCGGTGAAAAATGTCATTGAGAAAATGACGAAGAAGGGATATGGCTTTCTCACGGCTTTGCTAGGAAAAAAGGATAATCAGGACGCTTTCTTTGCCGATCCGCCCATAGCTCATGTGGAAGAATGGGATTGTACAGAGGAGAAGGAAGAACTCGTCCAAATTATCGAGAGCCTGAATGTGCGGCTGAACACCCTGCTGAAGATAGATAGGGAAAGGGCGCGGCTCAAACAGGAGTTACAGGCTTGGCAATTGGAACAGGAGCATTTCAACGAATATTACAGCCGTCAGGATGTCATGGAAATTGGAAAGCTTCCCATGTTAAGAGCAAATTCGGACCGGATTATTACCTTCCTTGCGGAAACCTCTTTGGCGAAAGAACGAGAGTACACCGAAAAGCTGATGTATCGGCTGAAAATGTTTATTAAATACAGGGGTGCTTTCCGGAAGCTGCAGCAGAAGGAAACCTCAGTATTGCTGTCGCTTGAACGGGCGTTTTATCAAAAGCAAATCGAGAAGCTGGAGAACGATGTTGCATCTCTGGAAAACCAGCTGTCCAGCGCGTCGTTTGACGCTCTGCTGGAACAGCATCAACAGGTTTCCGAAAAGCTGTTTCGCAAATGCCTGTATCAAAGCCACAGTGGGCTAAACGATAACGGTTTCACGAAAAAGAACTTTAAAGCAAAATTCCAGCAGTTTATTGCGGCCTATCCCATTATCCTCAGCACGACTCACGCATTGCGCCGTTCGATTCCCCAGAATTATTTGCTCGACTATGTCATTATCGATGAAGCGTCACAGGTGGACTTGATTACCGGTGTGCTGGCCTTTTCCTGTTGCCGCAATGTCATTGTGGTGGGCGACGTGAAACAGCTTCCCCAGATAACCGATCATAAAATTGAACCAAAGCTGAAAAATTCTCCGCCTGACCCCATCTATAACTATTTTAACCATAGCATTCTTTCCTCGATGATTTTTTTGTATGGGGATAACCTGCCGCGCGTGGTTCTCCGGGAACATTACCGCTGCCACCCGAAAATTATCGAGTTTTGCAATCAGAAATATTATGGCGGCGAGTTGATTCCTTATACAAATTCCGATTTGTCACAAACCCCGCTTGAACTTTATATAACAGCGGAAGGAAACCATATGCGTAGGGTTACGCAAGGAGGAAAAAAAGGGACATATAACCAGCGGGAATTGGATGTAACGGTTCAAGAGATTCTGCAAAATCCCGCTCTTGCAGCCGAGAACAGCAAAATCGGCTTTGTAACGCCGTACCGTAAGCAGGCCAACATCGCCGGCAGCCTGATGCCGGAAGGAATAGAAAGCGATACCGTACACAAATATCAGGGCCGTGAAAAAGACTTGATGATTCTGTCCACCGTATTGGATAGCTCATGGCAGGGCCAGCGCGGCCTGGATTTTGTGGATGACCCGCACATGGTGAACGTCGCCGTATCCCGGGCAATTAAAAAGTTTGTGCTGGTTACAGACCACGATTTGTTTTATAAAAAAAGAAAAAACATCGGCGATTTGATCCGCTATATGCAGTATAGTACGCTCGATGAAAATGTCATTGAAAGTCAGGTCGTATCGGTTTTCGATTTGCTGTACAAGAAGTATTCACAAAAGCTAATCCCTCTGAAAGCCAAAATGGATTCGCAGGCGCGTTTTCAATCGGAAGAGGCGTTGCGTGTCTTGCTGGAGGAAATTCTTGCGCAGCCGGAGTTTAATCATTTCAGTTATACACAGGGGATGCTGCTGCGCAACCTGTTAAACTCCGTGGAAAAACTCAGCGATGATGAGCTGGCTTACGTCAACAACCGTGCTTCTTTGGATTTTGTCGTATATTATAAGCAGGATAAGTCTTGCAAACTGGTCATAGAAGTAGACGGCTTCGCTTTTCATGAAAACAGGCCGGAACAGCTTAAGCGCGATGCGTTAAAAGATTCCGTCCTGAAAAAATATAAAATTCCTCTTCTGCGGCTGGCCACCAATGGAAGCGGAGAGCGGGAGCGGATTCTCCAGGCTTTGAAGTAAGCGCTGGCTGGATTAAACGTTGAACTGCACCCACGGCAGCCGTTTACGCATCGCCGCATACTGTAGGCCTAAATATAGCTATAAATAACATTAAGGGCGGGAACGGTTTAATCGGTTCCTGCCCTTTCTTTAATTTGTATCGAGCTTTCCCGCAGCTATATCAGCTCCATATCGGAAATGTTCAAACGGCATTAGATATGAAGAAGGCTTCCTGAGCGTTGATGGGAATAAAAAAGCTTAGTTATCCTTAATCTTCTATGTTAACGTTCCGCTATACAAGGACATTCGAAAAAAGCTTGACAACCCGTGAAATAACGGATAATATAACAATTGTTATAATAACAAACGTTATATTAAGGAGGGGTGAAGCGTGCCGTCGCAAAAAAGGATAACAAGAGACGCGATTATCAGGACGGCAACCAATATTTTGCGAAGAGAAGGCTATCAAGGGGTAAACGCCAGGAAAATCGCAAAAGAGCTTGGCTGCTCCACACAGCCGATTTATTCTGAGTTTGGCAACATGGAGGAGCTTAAGGCAGAGCTTAAAAAGGAAGCGGAGAGGAGCTATACCGACAAGGTAAGGCGGTTCACGGCAAACAGTACATACTCGCCTTATATGGCATACGGCCTTGGCTTCCTGAGCTTTGCAAAGGAAGAAAAGGAGCTTTTCCGCTACCTCTATATGCAAGAACGCCATGGCGGGGGAGGGCAGTCCATAGATGACGTCAACGCGCCTGAAATTATCAGGGTAATGGCGCAGCAGTACGGAATACCAGAAAATACTGCGCTGCGCTTTCATTATGACATGTCTATTTATTCCTACGGTATGGCAGTCATGCTCAATACGGGCTATATGGATATGGATGAGGCGCAGCTAATCGAACGGTTACAGACGCAATTTAACGGCCTGTGCGGGGCATATGGCTTTCAGAATTTAAGCAAAAGCAGCCAGATTAATTAGGGAAGGGTATGGATATGACAAAAACAATCATTCAAACCGATAAGCTGTGCAAAAGCTTTCAAATCGGTTCACAGGAGCAGCAGGTAATCAGAAACCTGGATATCGAAATTTACGACAAGGATTTTACGGTAATCATGGGCGCTTCCGGCGCCGGCAAGTCGACCCTGCTTTACGCCTTGTCTGGTATGGACCGTCCCTCAAGCGGCCATATCCGTTTTTTCGATACGGATATTGAAAAAATGAATAATGACAAGCTTGCGGTTTTCCGCAGGAAACACTGCGGCTTTGTGTTCCAGCAGATGTTCCTGCTCGATAACATGAGTATTCTCGATAATATTCTTGCGGGCGGCCTGCTGACAAGCACAGATAAAAAGGCAATCGTATCATACGCAAAGGAACTGCTTACCAAGGTCGGCCTGAGCGAAAATATATGGAAGAAATTCCCGTCTCAGCTGTCCGGCGGTGAAAACCAGCGCGCGGCTATCGTACGGGCGCTCATCAACCGTCCGAAGGTCGTATTTGCCGACGAGCCGACCGGCGCGTTAAACTCCGCCTCCGGTAAAGCGGTGCTCGACGTCCTGACTGAGGTCAACAACGCGGGACAGAATGTCGTCATGGTAACGCACGACCTGACCTCCGCACGGCGCGGCAACCGTATCCTGTATATCAAGGACGGCGTCATTGGCGGGGAGTGCGATTTGGGCAAATACGTAAGCGGCGACAGGCAGCGCCACGATAAGCTTCTTTCGTTCCTAAGCGAAATGGGGTGGTAACCGGTGGGAAAATTATGGATGCACGCACGTGCGAATATCCGCAAAACCAAGTCTGTTTCGGTAACCCTTGTCGTCATGTTTTTAATATCGGCGCTTCTGCTCAATATGGGCCTTTTGGTTGCAATCAATTACAGCAGCTTTTTCAATAGCCTGAAAGAGGAGCTGTCGCCTGCCGACGCTTACTACGCGATTCCCGGCGCAATCTACTCTGATGAGGTCAAAGGCTATATCGACAGCAATCAACACGTGAAAAAGACACAGGTAAACGATGCGCTTTGGCTCAGCTCGCGCGTCGTAACCGGCGGGGAAGAAAAATCTCACACCATTTTATTCCAGAACATGGACGAGAAACGGGAGCTTTCCAAATGGAAATATGCCGGAGAGTACCTGCCTTCAGGGGAAATGTCCGTCTATGTTCCGGATATTTTCAAGGCGGTTTACGGGTATCAGCTCAACGATAAAATAACGCTTGATTATACCGACGAATCATCAGGCAAGGATAAGTCGCTCACCTTTACGGTAAAAGGCTACACGGAGGATATTTTTTTCAGCTCGGCGGATACCGGCTTGATAAGCTTTTACCTGCCGGAAGAGACCTATCAGAAGGTTTCCGGCATTTTGAATCATCCCGCGTACGACCTTCACCTTGTATTTGCAAAGCTGGATGAGGTGAAAAATTCCGCGGCCGTCGAGAGCGGCCTTCGTGAATTTATGAATCTCAATTCCGCTTCGCTGATTGCCGGCGACATGTCTTCCATGATGGTGGCAATCGATATTGAGCTCATAGAAATGGCGCGCTGCATGATGGCGACGATGATGGCCGCCATGATGGTCATGTTCTCCCTGATAATCGTTGCCGTCTGCCTGCTTGTGGTTCGCTTCCGAATTGTCAACAGCATAGAGGACGACATGATGAAAATCGGTTCCCTTAAGGCAATTGGATATACCGGCAGGCAAATCGGGCTTTCCCTTCTGCTGCAATATCTCCTGATTGCGGGCGTTGGAAGCATCGCGGGAATCGCGCTCTCCTATCCGCTGCTGCCCGCTGTAGCCACAGTATTTGAACAGCAGTCCGGCCTTATGTGGGAGCAGGGCTTCGACCCCGTTATCAGCTTTGCGGCGCTTATCGTCATTTTGCTAATTATACTGCTGGTCGTGCTGCTTGCCACGCGGCGGGTGAAAAAGCTCAATCCCATCAGCGCCCTGCGTGGGGAGAGCTCGGCCCGTAAATTCAAGCACAACCGCTTGCCGCTCGACAGAGCGTCAGGACCTCTGCCGCTCACGTTGGGAATCAAATCGGTTCTGCAGAACATCAGGCAGAATATTATGATTTTGGTGATTCTGGCAGCCGTTTCATTTGCCGGGGCGTTCGGCGTCATCATGTATTACAACACAACGGTCGATACTAAAGCCTTTGCCGAGGTTCCAGGCATGGAAATTACGAATGTAATCGCCACGCTCAACCCGGAAAAAAACCAATCCGAAACCATAAAAGCGATTGAAGCAATGGAGCAGGTGCGCAAGACCGTCTATCTGGACGAAGTGAAAATCAAGCTTGATGACACTGACGTGTCCGCTTATGTCATGCAGGACTATGACGAGAAAGAAACACGCCTTGTCTATGAAGGCCGCTATCCGGAAAAAAAGAATGAAATCGCGCTTGCGGGAATCCTGTCCGAACGGCTCGAGAAGACGGTGGGAGATACAGTAAAGGCAGGCTTTGGCGATAAGTCGGAAACCTTTACCGTAACGGGGCTCACCAACGGCTCCAGCATGGGCGGTGCGAACACCTGTATTCTGGCCGGTGATTTCAAGCGGCTCAACCCTGATTTTAAGCCACAGGCTTTGTACATTTATCTCAATGAGGGAACTGAAACCGCCGCGTTTATCGAAAAGCTGGAGGACAAATTCGATAAAGAAACGGTACTCAGCCTTTCCGACTTCGACAAGCTGATGGCGGAGGGTATGTCCTCCTACCAGAACATCGTCGCCGCAATGGGGATGGCCATGCTGGTGATTACGCTGATGGTCGTTGCGCTGGTGCTTTACTTTATGATAAGCTCCTCCGTCATTCGCCGTAAACGGGAGCTTGGTATCCAGAAGGCCATTGGCTTTACGACCTTTCAGCTGATGAACCAGCTTTCCCTGACCTTTATGATACCCGTCGTTTTCGGCTCGGCAGCCGGCAGCCTTTTAGGCGCGTTTTGCACGAATCCATTGATGTCGGTCGCTATGAAGGGCGCGGGCGTAATGAAGGCCGGTTTTATCGTCGACCCGCTTTGGGTAGCCTGCTTCGGCGTTGGCGTCGTTGTTTTTTCCTACCTTCTTTCCATGCTTACCACCTGGCGCATCCGCAAAATTTCAGCTTACGCGTTGGTCACGGAATAACGCGCCGGGACGAAGAAAACCTTAAAAAACAAACCGGGGACGGCAGCACAGCCGTCCCCGGTTTGTTTTATCTTCAAACGTTTTTTTCTTTATATTCCTCGCCCCATCTTGCCATGGCGTCCAGTATAGGCTTTAAGCTGTACCCTGTGTCGGTCAGCGTGTATTCCACCCGCGGCGGAACCTCAGCGTATACCTTCCTGGAGACAAGCCCCTTTTCCTCCATATCACGCAGCTGTGCGGTCAATACCTTCTGGCTGACGCTGCCAATCGATTTTTTCAGCTCGCCAAACCGTTTGGTACCCGGCAGCAGGTCGCGCAGGATTAAAACCTTCCATTTATCGCCTATCAGGGAAAGCGTCATCTCCACAGGGCACGCGGGCAATACAGGACGTTCCATAAAAATCCCTCAAATCTCTTGAAAATTGAAATTGACAGTCGTATTCTTTAAGAAAGCGCATAGCTTTGCAATGGTTTCTTATCAGTAACCGTCCAATCGTATCTATGTGGTAACTACCAAACAAAAAAGTGCTTACTTTACAAACTGTCTCTACAGCTTTATTGTATATTCAGGGGACAATAAAGTCAACGGCCCCTGAATATTATTCCGGGAGGAAACTGCAATGAACAAAAACACATATGAAAAAATTACACTCACAAAGGGCGAAATGAACGTCTACAATTTCGGCGCCGTTAAGCTCCACGCTTATAAGACGAACGACTTCATTGACGACGAGGTGTTCATTATCGAAAAAAACGGAAACGCCGTCCTGATTGAATCGCCATGCTTTTTCGACAATAACAGGGAGCTGGAAGCATATCTTGCGAAAAACAGGCTGAACGTTTCGGGCATGCTGCTGGCCTATCATATGGCGGGCGCGTCGTTTTTGCCGGGCGTGCGCAAATATGCCACCAAAAACGCGGATGAATATGCGCACACAGGCGGCGGGAACGCTTTGATTGGAAGCTTCACGGGAACGTTTGGAGCAATATTTGACGGCGCCGTCCATACTGTCACCGATTATTTGAAAGAAGGGCCCATCACAATCGGCGGTATCGAATTCAATATAACGCTCACACCAGACGCGTTCGATGTTGAAATTCCGGAGATAAACACCGTCTATACCCATATGCTGGGACACGACTGCCATTCTATCGTAGCGGGCGTACAGCACGCCGAGGCCATGGAAAAACAGCTGGAGGGTTATCTGGAAAAGGGTTATATGCTGGTTTTGACCTCCCATTACACGCCGGAGGATTTAAAGGATGTTGAAGCCAAGCTTGCGTATCTCAAAAGGGTGAAGGAAATTGGCGCGGCCAGCGGCAGCGCGGAGGAGTTTAAAACGGCGGTAAAGAAGGAATATCCCAATTACGGCGGAGATAATTACCTCGATATGACGGCCGGTTTTTTCTTTGACTGATTCTCATATACTGGGCGGGACTGTGCAGCGGTCCCGCCGCTTACCATTTTTGACTGAATGAAAGCGGGGAAGGCAATATGACACAGCAGGAGCGTTTGGATTACCTGATACAGGAGCTTATCAGGGAACAGCCGCGTTATCAGGGCATTGAAATCCCCGAAACGGCACAAGAAAAAAAGCGTTTGCTCCGGTCCCTGATGAACCTTCGTCCGCCTGTTCCGGCAGGAGAACGCCTGCTGCGGGTGCAGGACGATTACCTCAGGGAAGCGCTTTCAGAAAAGAAGGTAACAAGCCTCAAGGAGCTAACCCCTGTCAGGGAGCGCGTTTATCTCTGGCAGGGTGATATTACGACGCTTGAGGCCGGCGCAATCGTCAACGCGGCAAACAGCGCGATGCTCGGCTGCTTTGTTCCGTGCCACCGCTGTATCGACAACGCCATCCACACCTATGCCGGCATACAGCTCAGGCTATTTTGCGCACAGCTTATGCGCAATCGAAAAAACGGTATGCCCACCGGGCAGGCGGCTTTGACGCCCGCCTTCAACCTTCCCTGTGATTATGTTCTGCATACGGTAGGCCCGGTTATTTCCGGCGAACCGGATGACGGGGACTGCCGGCTGCTTGCGTCCTGCTACCGCTCCTGTCTGGAGCTTGCGAAACAAAACCATATCAAATCTGTTGCGTTTTGCTGTATCTCAACCGGTGAGTTCTATTTTCCAAACACGCTGGCGGCGGAAATCGCGGTCAAAACAGTTGCCGGCTATTTAAGCCGGGCACAGGCGGAAATCGAGGTGATATTCAATGTGTTCAAGGACGAAGATTACGCCGTCTACCGAAGACTGCTTGCGCCTGAAAGCTAAAATCGATGAGGCTCGCGCTGTCGTTGTCGGGGCCGGGGCGGGTTTATCCGTCTCCGCCGGTTTTTCTTATGCCGGGGAACGGTTTCAACGGCATTTTGCGGATTTTATCGAAAAATATCATTTTAAGGATATGTATACCGCCGGATTTTATCCATACAGTACCCCGGAGGAATACTGGGCGTATTGGAGCCGCCATATTTACTGGAACCGCTACGACGTACCCGCCGGAAAAGCTTACCGCGACCTGCTTTCCATGCTTCATAAAAAGGATTACTTTGTCGTCACCACAAATGTTGACCACCAGTTCCAGCTCGCCGGGTTCGATAAACAGCGCCTGTTTTATACACAGGGCGATTACGGGCTTTGGCAATGCGGCAGGCCGTGCCATGACAAGACGTATGATAACGAAGCGGCTGTCCGACAAATGATAGCAGGGCAGAAGGATATGCGCGTGCCGGCAGAGCTTGTCCCATACTGCCCTGTATGCGGCGCGCGTATGACAATGAACCTGCGCTGTGATTATTCTTTTGTAGAGGGCAAGGGCTGGCACGAGGCAAACGCCCGCTATGAAGCGTTTCTCCGCGGGCACGAAGGGCAGCGTATTCTATTTTTAGAGCTGGGCGTCGGCGGAAATACGCCGGTTATCATCAAATATCCGTTTTGGCGGATGACCGCGCAAAATGAGAAGTCGTTTTATGCCTGCGTGAATTTTGGCGAGGCTTATTGCCCGGATGAAATCGCGGGCCGCTCCCTTTGCCTGAACGCGGACATCGGGAATGTGCTGGAAAAAATGATGGCAGGCGGTTGATTATACCGTATTCTATTAGTATGCGATGCGGGTTCATCCGCCTGCTTTAGAATTTGAACCCTGCATTCGGGTATGCTACAATAAAACCGCAATATTAGGCTTTGGGGCTGTGTCAGCCTTGAGTATAATCTGATTTTTTGGAGGGTATGGTATGGAAAAGGGGAAGGCCAAGCGTGTTTTAGAGGACGAAATTCATTCGCTGTCCGCGCGCGAGCATATTAGAAGGCTTTTATTGATTGCCGCGGCGTCCGTTATCATGGCAATCAATATCAAAAGCTTTGTGGAAGCCGGCGGGCTGTTCCCAGGCGGCTTTAATGGGCTTACACTTCTTATTCAGCGCAGCGCGCAGCAGTTTTTGCATCTGGCCCTTCCATTTTCACTTATCAATTTCCTGCTCAACGCCGTTCCCGTGATTATCAGCTTTAAGTTCATCGGAAAGCGGTTTACATTATATTCCTGCCTGATGATTGTCCTGACGAGTACGCTAACGGACGTCATTCCCGCAATGCCTCTGACAAACGACATTTTGCTCGTCTGCATTTTCGGCGGGCTGATTAACGGCTTTGCCATCAGCCTTTGCCTGATGGGCCGCGCTACGAGCGGGGGCACGGATTTCATCGCGGTCGCGCTGTCCGACAAGCTCAATGTGGACGCATGGAACTACATCCTGATAGGCAACGCCGCTATGCTCGCGGTAGCGGGGCTTCTGTTCGGCTGGGATAAAGCCCTTTATTCTATCATCTTTCAATTTGCGTCCACCCAGGTGGTAAAGATGCTGAATTTCCGCTATAAACGCACGACGCTGTTCATTATTTCCGACCAATCGGAGGAAATCTACGAGCATATCAAGGAATTTACGCATCACGGCGCGACGCTTTTTTATGGAACCGGTCTTTATAACGGCGCGCCGCGGACAATGATTTATTCCGTCATCTCCGGCGACCAAGTGAAAAAGCTTACAAAAAAGGTGCATGAGGTCGACCCGAAAGCGTTTATCAATATCCTGAAAACCGACCAGGTCGCCGGGAACTTCTACCGGCGTCCCAACGACTGAAAATTAACAGTAGCTTAAAAAGGACGGAGCGGCATAAGCACGCCTCCGTCCTTTTTTATATGGTTTTCTCTCTTACAAAAACATAGTGTTTTTCATTGGACAGCGCGTCTGAATATTGGTACCCCAGCCGGTCAAACCATTTTACGTCCCGCGGCTGCGTTATCTGGTTCTCCGCAAGCCAGCGAACCATTTCACCGCGCGCCATTTTGACATAAACACCCTTTTCTATTAGCTTTCCGGCAGCCGGCTCACAAAAGGCGGCCGTAATAAAACGGCAGCCGTTGCCTGCATGCGGCGCAACGGCCCTGCTGTATTCGGCGGAAGCAAGGTTCAGTATGGTATCGTCCTCTTCTGTAAGCGCCCGAAACAAATCGTCCTTCCAGAATTCATACAGGTTTTTACAGGAGCTTATCCGGCATTTTGCCTGCATTTCCAGGCGGTAGGGCACAACGCCGTCAAAGGGTCTGAGCAGTCCGTAAAATCCAGATAAGATTCTCAGGCCGCTGTGCGCGTATGCAAACTGCTCCAAAGTAAACAGCTGCGGCGCCATATATTGGTATTGTATTCCAACGTATGAAAGCAACGCGGGCGCGGGGTTTCGGTTCAAATCCATTTTTTGAACCTGCCGGAAGCTTTCTTCTGCAATCCGGTCGCTGCAGCACAGCAATTTTTTAAGCTCGTCATAGGAAAGGCTTTGTAAATATGACTGTAGAATTTTGGTTTTGGAAAGCAGCCGGGGCGTCGTGCGCGGTTCAAAAAAATCATTGCCAACACGCATTTTCTTCGCGGGCGATATTATAATCTTCATTACTTATTCCGGCTTGTGTGCCGTTTTGCCTCCAAACATCGCCTCGTGCTCCCGCAGAAGCTCCGTATGAAGCTGCGCGGAATTCCAATGCGCGTTGCTTTCGGTAAGGATTGCTTTCAGCGCGACAGGCTTAATTCCTTTTTTGCGGAATTCCTGTAAAAATGAATTGACCATGGCGTTTGTAAAGTTGACCATCAAAATCATTTCATCATCAAAGTCTTGAGCTTCCCCCGCCAGTTCCGCAGGCGCTTCTTTTCCTGTCAATACGGTAAGCTTCATGCCGTACTCCTCTTTATTTACCGGGCGCACCCGGATTTTAAGCAACAGGCACAAAGCCTTGATTTTTCTGCCCTTATCGGTATCGAGATTATATAAATAGACAATCGGTATATTCATTGAACGTACCAACCTTTCTTTTTAAGTTCTTAAGGCTATAGTACCATTGGACCGCACATTTTGCAATGGTACGTGCATCCTCAAAAAATGGGACAAATTCATCATAAAGTTAAAAATAATACTGCAAGAAGTATTCGTAAAATGGAATGAAATTCTGTGAATTATATTCTCATTTCGCCTGAAAAGAAGTTGGCACGCAGTACACTGTCATTCGGTGAAAGAATATGTTTTTATAGAAAAAACAGCAAGGCGCATTCGTATGTCCATTTATATTTATATATTTTACAAAAGAAATGGATTAAGGCAACTTCTTTTGACTTCCAATCGTGAATGCAGTAATATAAAATCAGAATGTTTTTCCAATGTTTACAATGTTAATTTGCTGGATTTTCGCGTTATGTACGTAGTATATCCGGCGTATATTTTACAAATTGAAGAATTTTTTATGATAAGAGGTGCCTTATGGGAACATTGATTGACTATGTACTAAATGTAGGCGGGCAGAGCTTTTCCGAAAGAGCGTTTAATAATGTCGACAATTTAATATTGAGCCTGCTTTCTTATGTGAAATTTGAAGGGCTTGTGCCAACGCTGGAAGAAAACAAAGAGGCCGTTTCCTTTTACGACGCGGTAAACGGCAGTGTGGAACCGGACCGCCTGAGAAAAATTTATAATATAAAATCGGCTTCTCAGCTGATGCCGCTCCTTTTAATCAGCAGGCGGTTCGGTCGGATGAAGCTGAATTTTTATGTCAGCAGGCTGGATGAGGAAAGTGAAACGCAGTTTTCGGCGATTACCTTTATGCTCGACGACGGCAGCAGCTTTGTAGCGTACCGCGGTACCGACGGGACGCTCACCGGCTGGAAGGAAGATTTCAACATGGCGTTTATGAGCCCCGTACCCGCGCAGACACAGAGCGTCGACTATCTCAATACGGTCGCCTGGCGGCTCCAGGGAGACATTTGCGTAGGAGGCCATTCCAAAGGCGGAAATCTTGCCGTTTACGCGTCCTCATTGTGTGACGGAGCGGTGCAAAAGCGCATAAAAACGGTTTATGACAACGACGGCCCCGGTTTTCAGGAGGATTTTTTCCGTTCGAGCGGTTTTTTGGATATAGAGCCCCGCCTGAAGAAATTCGTCCCGAAATCTTCTATCGTCGGGATGCTGCTCTACCACTGGCGCGAATATATGGTTGTAGACAGCGACACCTTTGGCATCCTGCAGCACGACCCGCTTTCCTGGCTTGTCGAGGGAGACGATTTTGTCCGGCTCGATTCCATCAGCGCCGGCGCGCTTTTAATGGACGATTCACTCAATAAATGGATTAATTCCATGTCGGACAGCCAGCGGGAAGCGTTTACAGACGCGCTGTTCAGTATTTTGAAATCGACGCAAATCAAGGATTTTATGGAGGATAACGGCGGCTGGAAGGCGACGGCCACCGCTATACTAAACGCACTCAAGGGAATCGACCCGGAGGTCAGAAAGGTGCTGACGCGGACAATCGGCTCTTTGGTTTCGATGGCGGCGAAAGAATTTACGGGCGGCAGCAAGGCAAAGGTGACGCAGCTTCTCGAACGCGCAAAGCCCGCAAAAGCGCTGCCGGAGCCCTCCGAAAGCAAAGAAAAATGAATGAAAATCGACGGAAGGCCATCCCTGCTTTTTTAGAATAAGAAATTGCTTGCGTTCTGTGCACAAAAACCGTAAGATTATAAAAAGAAATAAACATTGGAATGATAAAGAAAAAGGAGGCGTACCCATGGCAATCAATAAGGCGATGAGGCTTGCGCTCAAGGCGCTGTCTTATCCGGAGGCCGATATAAAAAAACTATATAAGCTCCAGCGGTCGTTCGAGATTGTCAAGACTCCCTTTTTACTCAAGCCCCTGCTTTATAAAAATTGGGACCATAAGGTGGTAAGCGGCGGCAGGGAGATAACGGTGCGCATCTATACGCCGCGGGAGAAGACAAGAAACGATATTCTGCTTTTTTTCCACGGCGGCGGCTGGGTAACGGAGAGCATCGATACCTACAATACCGTTTGTATGAACCTTGCGGACCAGACCGGCTGCAAGACTGTTTCTGTAGAGTACCGCCTTGCGCCTGAAAATCCGTTTCCCTGCGGGCTTGACGATTGCTACGCCGTTGCGAAGGAGCTATACTGCAACGCCGAAAGCTTCCATGCACGCCCGGAAGACATCGTCCTGGTCGGCGACAGCGCCGGCGGCAACCTTGCGGCGGCCGTGTCGCTCAGGGCGCGCGATGAAGGCGCGTTTACGGTTGCCAGGCAAATCCTGATTTATCCGGCTTTATATAACGACTATACAGACAGCTCACCGTTTGAATCCGTACGGGAAAACGGCAAGGATTATCTGCTGACCGCCAGGCGTATCTGCGATTATATGGAGCTTTACATGTCCAGTGAGGAGGACCTGCAGAACCCGTATTTTGCCCCTCTTTTGTCCAGTGATTTCACAAGGCAGCCGAAAACGCTTGTGATTACCGCGGAGTACGACCCTTTACGGGATGAAGGCGAGGCTTATGCGCAGCGGTTAAAAGAAGCGGGCTCAGACGCAGCCGTTTACCGCGTGGAGGACGCGCTGCACGGCTTTTTTTCGCTCGACCCGCATTATGCGCAGGTACAAAAAGCCTATGAATTAATCAACGATTTTCTTAATGGGGAGGAAGCCGAATGACGGCAGGGCACGCAGCAAAATGGAGCCGCTTGGATAACGCCGCTAAAATCTTTCCATCGACGGCCTATAAAACCAATACAAACGTATTTCGTTTTTCCTGCGAGCTGCGCGAGGAGGTACAGGAAAAAGAGCTTTCTAAGGCCGTCCGCACGGCTGCCACGGAGTTTCCGCATTTTCTCTGCGTCATGCGCACGGGCCTGTTTTGGTATTATCTCGACCACAGGGAAATCGAGCCCACAATAAAAAAAGAGGATGCGCCGCCCTGCTCGACTATTTATAAAAGCGGGCAGAAGCGCCTGCTTTTTCAGGTGACATATTACAAAACGCGCATCAATTTAGAAATGTACCACGCTTTGGGCGACGGAACGGGCGCCATGCAATTTTTAAAGACGATTGTTTACCATTACCTGCTGCTTGTGCATCCGCGGGAGTTTGCAGAAAACAAGCCAATGCTCGACTATGACGCTTCCCTTGCGCAGAAAGCTTCAGACAGCTTTGAAAAATATTATAAAAAGAGCAGGGAGCGGGTGGAAGCTGGAGCCATGCGCGCTTACAGGATAAAGGGCGCGCAGCGCGACGACGGCCGCCTTCAGGTAATCGAAGCAATTATGCCGGTTAAGGAGGTGCTGGGTGCCGCCCATTCGTTCGATACGACGCTGACAGTTTTTCTGACGGCTCTGCTGATTGAATCGATTCACAGGGAAATGATTGTAAGAAAAGAAAAATACCCGGTTGTGTTGCAAATACCGGTAAACCTGCGCCCGTTTTTTCAATCGGAAACAGCAAAAAATTTTTTTGGTATGATAACCGTGGAGTATTCCTTCCGCGAGCACAGCGGCGATTTTCAGGACATTATCCGTGTCGTATCTGAAACGTTCCAAAAAGAGCTGACAAAAGAAAAGCTGAGTATCCGGATGAACCGCCTTGCGGCTCTCGAGCACAACCCGTTTATTAAAATCGCTCCGCTGCCTGTTAAAAATTTCGGGCTGCGTATGGCCCGGCGTTTTACCGATATGGGTGTTACAGCCGTAATATCCAACGTGGGAAAAATAGAAATGCCGCCGCAGATGGCGCCTTACATCAGGCTGTTCGATGTTTTGTCCTCCACACCGAAGCTGCAGCTTTGCATCTGCTCTTTTGGGGATTCGCTCACGGTGAGCTTTACCTCAGCCTTCATCGCGACGGATATCCAGCGTAATGTTATCAGGAGCCTGACGGAAAAGGGGATAGCGGCGGAAATACGCAGCAATGATTTTAATTTGGAACGGGAGAGTCCTTATGCTGTACTGTGAAAAATGCAAGGTGGAGGTAGCGGGTAATAAGGAATGCTGCCCGCTGTGCCAGGGAGAGCTCAAGGGAACGGGTGAAGCCGTTTCCGACGTATTTCCGGACGTACCGAAGGAAAAAGTCTCGTCCGGTTTGTTATTCCGGTTAATCAGCTTTATTTCAATCGCCGCAATTATAATCTGCGTTGCCGTCAACCTTATGGCGCCTACAAAGGTGTGGTGGTCGCTTTATGCGGGAGCCGGCATCTTTTGTGCCTGGATTACAGGCGCGGTGAGTATTGCGAAACGGCATAATTTTATTAAGAATATAACGTACCAGCTGTTTATCCTTTCCATCCTGCTTGTATTATGGGACCATTTCACGGGCGGCCTCGGCTGGTCGCTCGACTATGTAATTCCCTGTACCTGCGCCGCGGTAACGATTTTTTTTGCTGTTATGGTCTTTACAAGGAGAATCAGGGCGGAGGAATATATCGTATATATCCTGATTGATTGCATCTACGGCGCCGTACCCGCGGTGTTCCTGTTTACCGGGATTTTAAACATCGTATACCCGTCCGTCGTTTGTGTTGCCCTCAGTATTATGTCAATTGCCGCCCTTTTTCTGTTCAAAGGAAAAACAATCCGGGAAGAAATTGTAAAAAAGCTGCATCTGTAGAACGGATGCGGTTTTTTCATGCAGAAAAAACAAAAGCTATTGTAATAAAAGCACGGTTATGGTAGAATAAAATGTATTTAAAAGAATTTTCAAGTTATAGGGATGGAAGTAATGATTCGATTCAATGTCCCGCCGCATGTGGGCAGGGAAGAAGAATATATTGCCGGCGCAATCCAAAGCGGGAAAATTTGCGGCGGCGGGCAATTTACTGCAAAATGCCAGGAAATGCTCGAGCAAATGACCGGCGCCCAAAAAGCGCTTTTGACGACCTCTGGAACCGACGCGTTGGAAATGGCGGCGATTCTTGCCGGAATAAAGCCCGGGGACGAGGTAATCATGCCCTCCTACACGTTTGTTTCAACAGCGAACGCGTTTGTTTTGCGCGGGGCTAAGATTGTATTTACAGACATTCGCCCCGACACGATGAATCTTGACGAACGGCTGATAGAACAGGCGGTAACGAATCAAACAAAGGCAATCGTGCCGGTGCATTACGCGGGCGTTGCGTGTGAAATGGACACAATAAACCAAATCGCGGCACGTTACGGGCTTAAGGTAATAGAGGACGCCGCGCAGGGCGTCATGTCGTTTTATAAGGGGCGCCCGCTCGGCAGTATTGGCGATTTAGGCTGCTTTAGCTTCCACGAAACGAAAAACTACAGCATGGGGGAAGGCGGCGCGGTTCTTGTAAACGACGGCGCTTGGCTTGAGCGCGCGGAGGTCGTTTGGGAAAAGGGCACCGACAGGAGCCGATTCCTCCGCGGCCAGGTCGATAAGTACACCTGGGTCGATATTGGCTCTTCCTTCCTTCCTTCCGAGCTCAACGCGGCGCATTTGTTCGCGCAGCTTGAGCAGGCGGAGAAAATTAATGAAGACCGGCTGAAAAGCTGGAGCCTGTATTATGAGGGCCTGACCCCCTTGAAAGAAGCAGGGGCAGTAGAGCTTCCGGTTATACCAAACGAATGCACGCATAACGCCCACATGTTTTATATTAAGGTGAAAAACCTGGAACAGCGCACGCGGCTTTCTGCGTATTTAAAAGAGAAAGGCATTGCCACCGCGTTCCACTACGTCCCCCTGCATACCTCTGAAGCGGGACGGCAATACGGGCGTTTTGTTGGAGAAGACCGCTTTACCACGCGTGAAAGCGAGCGCCTGCTGCGGCTGCCTATGTATTATGGCCTTACGCAGTCCGATATTGCGTTTGTAACGGAATCGATAGAGCGGTTCTTCGGAGTTTAGGATGTTGAAAAAGGGTGAAAATATGCGTTATTCCATTGTCATACCTTGTTATAATTCCTCTCAAAGTATCCGCAAGGTAGTAGAAACAACCGCAGAGGAGCTTTGCCGGCTAGAAAAGGATGATTTTGAATTCATTCTGGTTGACGACTGCTCCCCTGACGGCGGGCGAACCATGGCCGAGCTGAAGCTGCTTGCAAAGGAATACCCGTTTGTTACCTCGGTTGGCCTTGCTAAAAACACGGGTCAGCATAACGCGACGATGGCGGGGCTGAACTATGCTGGCGGGGATTATATTGTTACAATGGACGACGACATGCAGACGCATCCATCTCAGCTGCACCTGTTGTTTGAAGAAATTGAAAAGGGCTACGATGTGGTTTATGGCTATTATCCGGAAAAAAAGCATGGTATTTTCCGCAATTTAGGCAGCAGGCTCAATCATTGGTCTGTGCGTGTACTCATCGGTAAGCCGAAGGACTTGAAAACCTCCAGCTACTGCGTCATGCGCGCTTTTGTAAAGGACAGCATCGTTACCTATAAAAGCTCGCATTCTTATATGCAGGGGCTGGTGCTGCGGACAACGGGGAATATTGGCAGTATACCAATTCAGCACTTTAAGCGCGAGGCCGGAAGCTCTAATTATACCTTTAAATCTTTGATGAAGCTTTGGTCCTGTATTTTGGGCTTCTCAATCGTCCCGCTTCGGGTTTCGACCATCATGGGTTATGTTTTCGCGGCGCTCGGCCTCATTGGAGCCATTGCCGTTATGATTCAAAAAATCTGCAATCCGCATATGGCAATCGGCTGGCCCTCGCTGATGGCGGCCGTCTGCTTTTTCGCGGGCTTGAACCTTTTGTTTTTAGGTCTGGTCGGCGAATATATCGGGCGCATGTTTTTGGGGCTCAATAAACAGCCGCAGTATGTCGTCAGGGAAATAATCAAGACTGCGGAGGAAACGGAAGATGAATAAAATACTGATTCTCGGCGCGGGAAACGCCCAGGTTGACGCAATACGTTTTTGCAGGGATAAGGGCTATGAGGTGTACGGCTGCAGCTATACCGGCACAGACCGCGGCATCCCGCTGCTCGACCATTTTAAACAGATAGATATAAAAGACATCAACGCAGTATGCGGGTACGCCTCTGAAAATAAAATAGATATTGTCTATTCAGTAGGCTCCGACCTTGCGGTTCCCACCGCTATGAAGGTAAGCGAACGGCTCAATCTAAGGCATTTTATTTCGTATGAGACAGCGGTTATCTGCCAAACAAAAAACAGGCTGCGCTCATTTTTGGGCGCGGATTTTCCGGGGAATTTGCCGTATCTCTGCGTAAGCGAAATGGAGCAGGCACTTGATTTCGGGCAGTACCCCTGCATGATGAAGCCGACGGACGCCCAGGGGCAGCGCGGCTGCTATAAAGTTGAAAACGAAAATGAAATAAAGAAATATTTTGAAATATCCAAGTCCTATTCAAAATCAGGCAACGTCATACTTGAAAAATACGTGGAAGGGCCGGAGGTTTCAGTCAACGCGTATGTACAAAACGGAGAAACCGTTTTCCTGCTCATCTCCGACAGGGAGGTATTTGACGAGCTGCCCGGGGGAATTATCAAACGCCATATTATGGGCGCGCACAGTCTTTCACAGCGCGCGAAGGAGAATATCCGTGCGCTTTCGCTCCATACCATTGCAAAGCTGTCCATATTAAACGGCCCCGTATATTTTCAAATAAAGCTGGAAGGGGATACGCCTTATATCATCGAGGTCACGCCCCGGCTCGACGGCTGCCATATGTGGAACCTAATCAAGCATTACTGCGGCGTGGACCTTTTGTCTGCGTCCATTGAATCGCTCATGGAAAATAAAACGCACGCTTTCACGCCAAAACCGAAGGAAGGCGTTTTTGTACTTGAATTTATGTGTGAAAAGCCAGGACGGACTTTTGACCGTGAAAAATACGGCTTGCATGATTATGAATATATCGATTGGTATTATCAGACGGGCGAACAGGTAAAAAAACTCAACGGCTACATGGAAAAATGCGGTTATCAAATTTATAAGGATGAAACGGCATGAGAATCGGCTTGACCGGTGCGACCGGCTTTATTGGGCAGCAGCTTTTAAAAGAATATGGGGACAGCCATACTTTTGTAGCGGCTACTTCTCGTGCGGACGTTGACAGCTTTTATGAGCATCCTAATATCCGCTATGTCCGTTCTGACTATTCCGTCGATTCTTACCGCTCAATTTTCGCGGGCTGCGATTGTATTGTCCACCTTGGAGCAAAACGTTTTTCAGCAGAAAATGAAAAGCGTTTTATAAACTATATTGAAAATATAACGGCATCTGAATGCCTGTTTGAAGCGGCATGCTCACTTGGAATCAAGAATATTGTAAATATCTCGACGATAAGCGTTTACAATCCATTTCAGGAATTGCCGTATAAAGAAGCCCAGGCACATCCTTTTAATCGGTATGGTATTTCAAAGCTTTGTATTGAGGAGCTTGCCGGATTATATAACCGTAAAAGCGACATGCATATTAAATCTCTTCGTCTCGCTCAGGTTATCGGCTTGGGAGAACGCGGCGGATATCTTTTGGCAGTTTATCTTGAGCGCAGCATCGGCGGCCAAACCTTGGATGTTTTTGGCTTGGGAGCGAGCGCGAAGGAATATATCTATATCAAAGATGTAACGGCCGCGATTATGTGTGCATGTTTAAAAGAAACGCTTGGCGGCTCGTTTAACATTGGTACAGGAACGGCAACCACCAACCTGCAGCTTGCGCAGGCCTTTTGCAGCGTGTTCAGCAATCAGGGCGGTTTTAAGCTTCAGCCGGAGAAGCCGGAGGACGGCCTCGTATATTGCATGGATGTCTCACACGCTAAAGAGGCATTGGGATTTACGGCAGAATATGGGCTGTATGACGCGCTATGCGATATGAAACGTGAGTTAGAGGAGAAAAAATGAGCTATATATTGATAGAAAGCTACCGCCGGCTGATACAAATTATTTTTGGAATTGAGCTGTTTGATTTTCCTGTTCTCCAAAAGCTGAGGGGGCTTATGTACCGCAGCGCTTTTCGGATTGGAAAGAAGCCTGTTATAGAGTATCATGTGCGGCTTTCTCGCACACACCGGCAAAAAGCAAGCCGGTTCAAGGCGGGCGACCATCTGACGCTTGCCAGGAACGCGTATATCGACTGTACCGGAAACCTGGAAATCGGGGATAACGTCATTATATCGGCAGGGGCGGAAATCCATACGCATGAGCATCCAGTGGAAATCGGCTGGACGAGACCCGGCAACAAAAAAACAATTTTGAAAACACTCAAAATCTGCGACGGCGCATGGATTGGCTCCAAGGCGATTATATTGCCCGGCGTTACTTATATTGGGGAAAACGCGGTAATCGGCGCGGGTTCAGTCGTTACTAAAAATGTTGAAAGAAACTGTGTCGTAGCGGGCAATCCCGCGCGTTTAATCAGAATGCTTGAGGAACAGGAGCCGAATTTGCAATGAGTAGGATTTCAATGAAGCCCGCAAGGAAATACCTTTTTCTTCATGGCTGCATTTTATTATATTCGGTTACGTCCCTGCTGTCTAAATACGCGTCCGGGTTTGAATTTCTATCTGCGCAATACCTTTTGTTTCTTTTCCTGATGGTTGCGGTGCTTGGGATATACGCAATTTTATGGCAGCAGGCGATTAAGGGCTTCAGTCCCAGTGTTGCTTATTCCAATAAAAGTGTGACGACTATCTGGGTTCTGCTGTTTTCCGTGCTTATCTTTGGGGAAGGGATTACTCTGGGCAATGTCATTGGGACGGCGCTTATCATTACGGGAGTAGTTTTGGTGGCGCACGGAGATGACTAAATATTATATCGGCGTAGCCGTTACGGCTTTATTATCCGCTGTTTCCCAGCTGATGCTCAACATCAGCGCAAAAAAGAAGTATAAGGGCAAAATTTTTGAATACCTGAACCCATGGGTAATCGGCTCCTATGGCATTTTGGCCCTTGTTTTGGTCGCCAATATTTATTTGATGCGCTTTATCCCGCTCAAGCAGGCGCACGTGATTGCGGCGTCTACCTATATATTCCTGCTGCTTCTCAGCCGGATTTTCCTGAAAGAAAAAATTACAAGGAAGAAATTTATCGGCATCCTGACCATTATGGCAGGTATTGTGGTTTTTTCACTTGATTTTGGAATGTAACCGTTTTTCCAGGCGGAAAACTCTATAAGATGAACATAGGGCCTGAATATTTTCAGGAAGATACCCGTACCCATTATTGTGAGGTGAAAAAATGAAAGGTATTGTTTTGGCTGGCGGAAAGGGGACCAGGCTGTACCCGATGACGCAGGTGGTTTCAAAGCAGTTGCTTCCTATTTATGACAAACCGATGATTTACTATCCGCTGTCTGTGCTGCTTCTTGCGGAAATCAGGGAAATCCTGATTATTTCAACGCCAACGGACCTCCCCATTTATAAGCGTTTGCTGGGCGACGGCTCCCGCTTCGGCGTGGAGTTTTCCTATCAGGTACAGGAAAAGCCCAGGGGTCTTGCCGACGCCTTTATCCTTGGCGAGGAATTCATCGGGAACGATAACGTATGCCTGATTCTCGGCGACAACATCTTCTATGGGCAGGATTTTACACGTATTCTCAATACGGCAAAGCAGAGAACGTCAGGCGCGACGATTTTCGGCTACCCGGTAAAGGAGCCGTCCGCCTTTGGCGTTGTGGAATTCGACAAGGATAAAAAAGTTCTTTCCATTGTGGAAAAACCCGCAAGGCCAAAATCGAACTTTGCTGTTCCCGGCTTGTATTTTTATGACAATAAGGTCGTTTCCATTGCGAAAAATATTGAGCCGTCAAAGCGCGGGGAGCTTGAGATAACCGCTGTGAACAATGCGTACCTGAAAAGGGGAGAGCTGCAGGTTTCCCTGATGGGCAGAGGCATGGCTTGGCTGGACACCGGTACGCCGGAAGGTATGCTCAAGGCCTCTGAATATGTGGAGGCGGTACAGTCCCGGCAGGGCTTCTATATTTCATGCCTGGAAGAAATCGCCTGGCGGCGCGGTTTTATTACGACTGAGCAGCTCAGGCAAATCGGGGAAGAGCTGAAAATGACCGATTATGGAAAATATCTGCTTTCTCTTGCGGATGGTATTTAAATAAACACAGAGCGTATAAGCGAAAGGAATAAAAAATGAAACTATTGGTGACGGGCGGCGCCGGTTTTATCGGCAGTAATTTCGTCTATTACATATTGAAAAAGCATCCGCAGGATAAGGTCGTCTGCCTCGATAAGCTGACCTATGCGGGGAACCTTAAAACGTTGGAGCAGGCGGAAAAAAATAAGAGCTTTCGCTTTGTCAGGGGCGACATCACCGACAGGAAGCTCGTGTTCGATTTATTTGAGCGGGAACGCTTCGATATAGTTGTAAATTTTGCGGCCGAAAGCCACGTAGACCGTTCTATACTCGACCCCGGTGTGTTTTTGAACACCAATATAATTGGGACGCAGGTACTGATGGACGCTTCGCGCGAGTATGGCGTAAAACGGTATCATCAGGTATCTACGGATGAGGTATACGGAGACCTGCCGCTTGACCGTCCCGACCTCTTCTTCACGGAAGAAACGCCTATCCAAACCTCCAGCCCGTATTCCGCGAGCAAAGCGTCCGCCGACCTGCTGGCGCTTGCGTACAGCAGGACCTACAGGCTGCCTGTTACGATTTCCCGCTGCTCCAACAACTACGGCCCGTTCCATTTTCCTGAAAAGATGATTCCGCTGATGATTATAAACGCGCTGCACGATAAGCCGCTGCCGGTTTACGGAAAAGGTGAAAACGTGCGCGACTGGCTTTATGTGGAGGACCACTGCGCCGCGATCGATTTGATTATCCGGGATGGCCGCGAAGGGGAAGTATACAACATCGGCGGGCACAACGAGATGCGCAATATCGATGTCGTACGGCTTATCGTCCGGTATCTCAAAAAGGATGAAAGCCTTATTACGTTTGTAAAGGACAGGGCGGGGCACGATATGCGCTACGCAATCGACCCGCGTAAAATCCATGAAGAGCTCGGCTGGCTGCCGCAAACAAAATTTGAGCAAGGCATTATTAAGACGATTGACTGGTACCTTTCACACCGTGAGTGGTGGGAAACCATCATCAACGGGGAATACAAGGATTATTACGAAAAGATGTACGGCTGAATTTTCAGAAACTTCATAAAACGTTTACCGCCGCTTTATACTTTCTATTGACAGAAATAAAGAAATCCTTTATGATGAAACAGAAAACTACAAAATTCGACTTTGATGGAGGAGTCAGCATGTATTGCAGAAATTGCGGAAATCAAATCGACCCACTGGCAGCCGTTTGTATTCATTGCGGCGTGGCGGCTGGTACCGGTAACCGCTTTTGCGGAAACTGCGGAGCCCCCTCGAATCCCGGCGCTACCATCTGCACCCGGTGCGGCGTAGCGTTCCCGATTCCCATACCGGCTGGCATGCAAAAATCTAAAATCGCGGCGGGAATCCTTGGAATCTTTCTCGGTGCTTTCGGCGTCCATAACTTTTATCTCGGCTATACAAGCAAGGCGGTTGCGCAGTTGATTATGACGATTGTGGGTTTTTTCACCGCGATTTTTATCATCGGCATATTTGCTATGATAGCCGCTTCTATTTGGGGCCTCGTCGAGGGGATTATGATTCTCTGCGGCAGCATTCCGACGGACAGCGCCGGAATCCCACTAAAAGATTAGGACACGCTGCGCCTGCCCATGGCAAAACGTGTCTGAAATTATAAACCAAAGAACTGTTAACAGGAGGAAACAATAATGAATTGTAGAAATTGCGGCAACCAAATCGACCCGATGGCGGCTGTCTGCGTCCATTGCGGCGTAGCGGCTGGTACCGGCAACCGCTTTTGCGGAAACTGCGGCGCTCCCTCGAACCCCGGCGCTACCGTCTGCACTCAGTGCGGCGTTGCGTTCCCGGTTCCCGTACCGGCCGGTATGCAAAAATCCAAAATTGCGGCGGGTATTCTTGGAATCCTTCTTGGGGGATTGGGTATTCATAATTTTTATCTTGGCTATACAGGGAAAGCTGTCGCGCAGCTTCTCATTTCCATTCTTTCAATTGGCTTTTTGTCCTTCGTGTCCGCAATTTGGGGGCTTGTCGAAGGCATCATGATTTTGACGGGAAGTATTGCTGTCGACGGAAAGGGCGTTCCGCTTAAGGACTGACGTCTGCGTTTAACGAATGATAAAGAGGCGGCGTATCTTAATGGTACCCGCCTTTTTTGCCGTTTCTTATAGAATACGGCGTAATTTATGACTGAGATGCTTCGCCGTATCACAGGAGGGATTTTTTTGAAAACCGGCATATCTACCGCCTGCCTTTATCCGATGGAAACGGAGAAGGCCCTGGAGCTGCTGCTCAAAGAGGGCTTTCGCCATTTTGAAATTTTTTTCAATACTATCAGCGAAATAGAGCCAATGTTTGTGAAACGGCTGAAAAACCTTTTGGATACATACCACGCGACCGTGAAATCGATTCATCCGTTTACCTCCGGCTATGAGCCGTATCTGATTTTTACCGACTATACGCGCCGTTTTCGCGATACGCTCGATTTTTATGAACGTTATTTTGAAACGGCGGCAAAACTCGGCGCGCGGCTGCTCGTCATACACGGCGACCGGAAAACACCGGAAACCGGAATATCGAACCAAGAATATTTTGAAAAGTTCGGGGAGCTTTCTTTGCGCGCGGAGCAATACGGCGTGACGGCTGTACAGGAAAACGTGAATATGTTCCGCAGCCAGCACCCGGCGTTTCTGGAAGAAATGCGAGTTTATTTAGGGGAACGCGCCAAATTTGTTTTTGACATCAAGCAGGCCGTCCGTTCGGGAAACAACCCGTCTGCGGTCTGCCGCGCGATGGGTAAGGGGCTTGTACATATCCATATGAACGACAATACACCAGTAAACGACTGCGTTTTACCAGGAAAAGGAGCGATGGATTATAGCACGGTTTTGCGCATTCTGAGAGAAATCGGGTATCGCGGGGATTTTATTATAGAGGTTTACAGGAAAAGCTTTGGCGGCGTATCTGAGCTTAAAACAGCAATAAAGCATATAAATGCGCTTTTGAATACGGCAACTTGTGAATAAGTACTTAAAAAATGGTTTGAACCTTGTAGAATGTGCATATATAGGGAATGCTTGCCATTTCTGTTCTATATATGGTATAATTGCTTCAAATGAAATATAAAACACAGGATGGCTGAAACGCGTCCTCAGATATGCGCAATGGAAGGAAGATTTTTTATATGAAGTGCCCTTATTGTGGTTTTGAAGAGAGCAAGGTCATAGATTCACGCCCCGCGGACGACGGGGAACGCATCCGCAGAAGAAGGGAATGCTTGAGCTGTGGGAAACGGTTTACCACGCACGAGGTAATCGAAACCGTTCCGGTTATTGTCGTCAAGCGTGACAAATCGAGAGAAGTATTTGACAGGAACAAGCTTACCGCCGGCCTGCTGCGCGCCTGCGAAAAGCGCCCGGTATCCATATCGACGATAGAGAGTATGGTTGACGACATTGAGAGCAAGCTGCAGAATTCGCTCGACAGGGAGGTTACCTCCAAGCTAATAGGCGAATATGCAATGGAGCTTTTGAAAAACGTAGACGAGGTTTCCTACGTTCGGTTTGCTTCCGTATACCGCCAATTTAAGGATATTAACACATTTATGGAGGAGCTGAACAAGCTGCTCAAGGACAAATAAACAAACGTAAAGGCTCCCGCTTTGAGGAGCCTTTTTCTTTTTTTATTTTATGCCGGTTGCGGCAAGCCAGCCGTTGGTTTCATCACGGTGTATGGAAATATTTTTAAACCCGGCAGCAATAAAAAGCCGCTCGATTTCTTCCTGCGATAGGTAATGCAGTTTTAAAAAATCAGCAACCTGCGTATGCGCGCCGGTACCGTCGCTGTTTTTTACCATCTCGCAAACCACGCAGAAGCGGCCGCCGTCCTTGAGTACGCGGTACACCTCTTTAAAATCGTTTTTCAGGTCAGGCCAGAAGTAAATGGTTTCAACCGCGGTGGCGAGCGCAATCGATTTATCCTGGAACGGCAGGGAAGAAACGCTTGCGTTCAATATTTTTACCCTGCCCTGCACAATTGCCCTTTTATTCTTAACCGACGCCTTTTCTACGGACAGCGCGGAATAATCGATTCCGAAAACCTTTCCTTTCGGGGCAAGCTTTTCGAGTATTGCTACGGCGTTTCCTCCGCCACAGCCTATATCGAGAATCGTTTCATCTAGCTTTATATCAAGGCGCTCAAATGCCCAGCGGGTCATCCGTGAATGCCCCTTATTCATCTTTTTTATCATAAGGCTTCCCCATAGGCCCTGGGGATTTCTCGCGTTTGCAGTCAATTTTTTTATCATGCGGAGCGCTCCTTTTCCGTTTTTATTTATTCTAACCTAATAGATTGTTTTTTTCAACAGATAGGCCGTGTGCTTGTCCGGTTTCATATATTTTCCACGCGGTTTCTATACTAAGCGATACGGTTTTAATCAAATGGTTTTACCTCATTGGTTCAAATAAGCTGAATTTAACCCACTATTTCATTTTGACTATATTTTATGGTTTGAAATAAATTCACCGATTTATCCTGAGAAAGAGTTCTACGCTTATAATCAATAATGGATGGAAACCGGGGAGGGTTGCGGCGTGAAGCTCTTAAGAAAAATGTTGGTATGGATTTGTACGGTTTCCATCCTCTTTTTGCCGGTATACACCTGCAGGGCTTACTCCTATATCGATTTGCCGGAATTCAGCGGTTTGGAAAAATACAGCCTGTTGTCCTGTGCGGATGACGGCTTTTATTTAATTGGCGTTTCCGGCCGGAACGTACGCGCCCAGAATATAAAAAAGAGCGGCTCGTCGTCCGGAATATCCCTTACGCTTGAAGACGAGTGCATCTCATTTTCGGCGGCAAACACCCGCGTTTACTTTACCGCAAGACTAACCGCGCAGGACAGCGGGGGCGTGGTCAGGCAGACTAGCGTGACGAGCTACGATTTTTCGACCGGACAAACGGATATAGTTTTTTTAAACGGCGTATTCGCTGCGAAGGGAAGCCGGTTTGCCGCGGGCGGCGGCTGTTTTTATTTAGTGGACGATACGAAAAAGGAGCGGATTAATGTTTTTTCAGAAGGCGGCGCGCCGCTTTTTACAGCAGCCTGCCCGGCGAATATTCTACAGGTTTTTTATGACAGCGAGCTTCGGGTGTTGTTTGTTTTGACTTCAGACGCGCTTTATTATTTGGACGCATCCGGCAGAACGCTGAAAAAGTGTATGGGCGGCATCCCGGGTGATATGCTGCATCTGGCGGGCGGCGGGCTCATGACAGATAAAAAAGGAAATGTTTACCGCTTTAACGGCTCATCCGCAAATAAGCTGTTTTCCGCCGGAATGGTATCCGATTCTCCAAACGGGGCGTCAGCCGGCGGGAAGCTTTACATTACGACCGGCGGAAGAATCGACGGGTATCAAATCTCTTCCGGAAAGCGCGTGCGCTCTCTTAATTTAAGTGATAAGCTCGATTCTCTGTGCGCCTCGTCCGGTATGCTCGGCGGTTATGGGGCAAACAGCGGAAGATTTTATCTGTTTTCAGCAAATGATATTCCGGAAATTCCAGAAGAAAAACCGACGCAGCCTACAGGCGGCGGCTCTTCATCATCATTGCCAACGCCTGTATATGGAAAAATTTCATCCCCCGTTTATCATATCGACCGCAATAAATTTTTGATTACGGGAATAACTCCCGGAACGACAATTGCAAAATTCAAAAGCAATATTTCATATGAAGGGTATCGGATTTCCTTTCAAAATTATAATGGGTCTGTTAAAACGAGCGGAAATACAGGTACGGGGATGACCGTATATTTCAGCGACGCGAACGGAAATATAAAAGAGGCTTATATTCTAGTAGTAACCGGCGACCTGACCGGGGAGGGGAATGTCAATAAAAACGATAAGCGGGCGGCCATGTCGGAGCTTTTGGGGGAAAGCAGGCTTGCATTCCCATTCGATTTGGCGTTCGATATCAACGGCGACGGCATTCTCGACACGCTCGACCTCCTTCGGCTTGCAAGGCAGTAAAAAACGGTTCTGTCACACTTTTTCTCTCGTTGTATATACTGTATTAAAGCAGTAACAAGGCCGCGCGGAGGTTATGGCCAAAGCTTGCCGGGGAGTGATGGGAAATGAACTGTTACCGAAAAAGGGGAAAAACAGCGGTCGCGTTTGGCTTTGGGCTGATTGCGGCGTGTTTTTTTCCCGACCGCTTTATTATCTGTATCGCGGCGATTGTTATCATCGTCCTCGGCATCGGTCTTGCAACCTTGAGATGCTGACTTTATCGGAGGTAATGTTATGAAGGTAGTCGTACTGGAAAGCCCCGCAGTCCTTGGATTTTTTCTGCGTAAATTTTTTAAAATCAAGAAGGTAGAAAAGCAGGAAGGCTGAAAATAAACATAGGGAACGCCGTCTGTAAACACAAATAAAGCGTTACAAAAATAGGCGGCATAAGGCGTATGCAAAGGCGGACATCCGCTGCTTGTGTACGCCTGTTTTCTTTGGGCAGCTATAATAGTGCATTAATTATTGGGGACGATTTGTGAAAAATTAGACAAGTTTCCAAAGTTTTGGACAGCTTCGATTTCACCGTTTATATTTATTGAAATGGGGGAAAAGCTGGGGTATAATAATACGGAAATTGATTTAAAATGGCGGGGTATAGGTTTTTACTCCGGAAAGGATAGGTAAGTACAATGGATAACATCATGCTTGCGGTTACGCTCCTTATTACCGGATTCGTTGTTGTTTTTCTGATTCTTTTCCTGCTCATCGGTGTAATCAAGCTCTATGGCACAATCGTTTATAACACACTGAATAAGAGAAAAGAAAAGAAAAACCAGAAGGAAAAGCTGCAGAGCCAGGAGGCAGTGCAGGAACCTGTTCCCGTGCAGGAGAAAGCACCCGCGCCGGGTGAAATACCGGGCGAGGTTGTCGCTGTTATTGCGGCGGCCGTCGATGCAATGTATGGGAAAAACACGGTTGCGGTAAAGAGTATCAAAAGGTCATCCCAAAGCCGTCCTGTGTGGAGCACAGCCGGCCTGATGGACAATACCAGGCCGTTTTGACACAGCAAAGACAACACATCGGAAAGGAATGTTAGTGTTTCATGGAAATCTTACAAGGCTTTTGGGAATCCATCGTAGGCTTGTTCAATTCCTCGGGTATTACATCGCTCCCGTGGCAGAACTATGTAATGATATTGATTTCACTCGTACTCATTTTTCTCGCGATTAAAAAGCAGTATGAACCGCTTTTGCTTTTGCCGATTGCGTTCGGTATGCTGCTCGTTAACCTGTTCCCGGCCATTATGGGAACCCCTTCTACCGATATGGTGCTTGTCAGCGATTATATGGCGCAGCACGGAGGGGAAGCGGCGAATTACGCTACAACGATAATGAACGGACAGGAATATTATAACGTACCCACAAACGGCGGCCTGCTCTATTACCTGTACCAGGGCGTCAAGCTCGGTATTTATCCGCCGCTCATTTTCTTGGGTATCGGCGCAATGACCGACTTCGGCCCGCTTATCGCGCGCCCCTCAAGCTTTATCCTCGGCGCCGCCGCGCAGATTGGTATTTTTGTTACGTTCTTTGGCGCGATTTTAATCGGCTTTACACCAGCGGAGGCGGGCTCTATCGGTATTATCGGCGGTGCGGACGGCCCGACGGCTATTTTCGTTACGAGCAAGCTGGCGCCTCACTTACTGGGGCCAATCGCTGTCGCGGCATATTCATATATGGCGCTCGTGCCGATTATTCAGCCGCCTATCATGCGCTTGCTTACTACCAAAAAAGAGCGCAGCGTCGTCATGCAGCAGCTTCGTCCCGTTTCCAAGCTGGAAAAGATTTTGTTCCCGATTATCGTCACGATTCTCGTCGCGCTCTTCATTCCCGACGCAACCCCGCTGGTCGGTATGCTCATGCTCGGCAATATCTTTCGTGAAAGCGGCGTCGTGGACAGGATTTTCAAAGCGGCGCAGAACGAGCTGATGAACATCGTTACCATATTCCTCGGTATCACGGTCGGCGCGACTGCTACCGGCGAGGTTTTTCTCAGTATGAAAACGCTGGGCATTATTGGGCTTGGCTTAGCCGCCTTTATGGTTGGCACGGCCTTCGGTGTGTTGTTCGGCAAGATTATGTATAAGGTTACCGGCGGCAAGGTGAACCCGCTGATTGGTTCCGCGGGCGTTTCCGCAGTCCCGATGGCTGCGCGCGTATCGCAGAAGGTCGGCCAGCGCGATAACCCGGCCAACTTCCTGCTCATGCACGCCATGGGCCCGAACGTCGCTGGCGTAATCGGCTCCGCGGTCGCGGCAGGCGTTTTAATCAGTGTACTTGGTTAAACATCGGAGATAATAAACAGGGCGGATGAATTCCGTCCTGTTTTTTCATGACATTGAAATTCGGCTTCAGGGTATACAATTACAAAAAAACAACAAAATAATCCTTAAAGTGGATGGATATTATAAACTTGTGAGATTTTATTTCTTTTCAGGACTTAAAAAAAACAAATTTCTGGTAAGATAGATAGAGAAAAAATGCGTGGGGGGCTCTCATAACTATTATGACAAAAAGAGAAATAACAATCAGCGATATTCTTAAAATGCTGAAGGCTCATATAAAGCTCATCATAATCGTCACGCTGCTTGGCGGCCTGCTTCTTTACCTTTATTCTGCATATATGATTACCCCCATGTATACGACGTCGACGCTCCTGTATCTTACGAATTCAGAAGTTTTACCGGGGGAATCGGACAATACGGAGACGGCGACGACCGCTTCGGGCGAAGTGAAAAAATCGGGCGCGAACGACATCGTCATTTCCGCGCGTATAGCGCAGGTCTGCCAAACCTTATTTAAAACAGACCTCATGATGAATAAGATTATCGAATATCTTGATTTGTCTATATCTCCCGGTGCGCTTAAAGGAATGCTCAGTGTCAGCATGGTGGACGATACCCAGTTTTTGCGCGTAAGTGTGACGAGTGCAAACCCTGAGCTGGCGGCAAGAATAGCAAATGCTGTTCCCGAGGCGGGACAAGCTCTTTACAAAGTCTTTTTTCCGTACGGAAAAATCATAACTGCCGACAAAGCGAACGTCCCCACGGCGCCTTCTTCGCCGGATGTCAAAAAGAACACCCTTTACGGCTTGGGCGGCGGCCTGGTGCTTGCCGTTATAATCGCACTGATTTTGGAATTAATCGATACGACTGTCAAGCCTGGCGACGACCTTTACAAAATGTATGAAATCCCGGTATTTGCCGGGATAGCGGACATTGAAGCGGAAGGCAAGGGGAAGAAAGAATGAAAATCAACTTTCACAGAAAGAAAACAAACTATGAAAAAACAAGAAATGTAATCGACGACAACAGCCGTTTTGCGGTAATCGAAGGCTATAAAATCGCCCGTACCAACCTGATGTTTTCCCTTGCCGCCTATGAGCGTAAATGTATTGCGTTTACAAGCTGGTCGAAGGGCGAGGGCAAAAGCACCGCGACAGCCAACATGGCAATCTCTCTTTCCAAAATGGGTAAGAAGGTTATTTTGATTGACGCGGACCTGCGTAAGCCGAACATCCATAACCTTATGAAGCTGAACAATGATTCCGGCTTTTCCGAGGTAGTCGGAAAGTTCAAACAACTCGACGAGGTAATCAACAGCGAGGTGCTCCCTTGTCTCGATATCATCACCTCAGGGCCAATCCCGCCGAATCCTTCTGAGCTGCTTGGTTCCCTCCAAATGAAGGATATTTTTGAAAAGCTGGAAGAGCGCTACGATTATATCCTGTTCGATACGCCGCCTATGGGGCTCGTTACGGACGCGCTGATGCTGAAAAATTATATTGCAGGTTATGTCGTTGTGGTCAGGGAGCGTTCCACGACGCACGGGGATATCGAAAACTTGATTCAAAATGTCAAGCTTGCCGACAGCCAGATTCTCGGCTTTATCGAAGTAGGCTGTAAGCCTATTGACGGGAAACACCGCGGAAAATATGGGTACAATTATTATTACAGGTCCTGAAACAAAGACAAAAACACGCAGCAGCCGGTTTCCGGCTGCTTTTTTGCACAATTTTTGAAAACCGGATATATCATAATAGAATGGGGCAGCTTATAAAAAGCTGTACAAGAATCGGATTTTTTCGCTATATAAAGACAGCAGAATGACAAATTTGCAGGAAAAAGAAATTAAACTTGCATTTTTTGCTTCTAAGTATTAAAATGTTATTTGGTTTTATGAAAATTTTGCATATAATAGAAGGAGAATGTATCATGAAAAGCTTCTCAAATATGTCTAAGGAAGAGCTTTCCTCGCTTAAAAGCGAGCTTTCGGCAAAATACGATGAATTCAAGGCAAAAGATTTAAAGCTGGATATGTCCAGAGGCAAGCCGGGGGAAGAGCAGCTCGAAATATCGCTCCCAATGCTCGACATCGTCAACAGCGGGGCGCAGTGCAAAACACGCGATGGCGTTGACTGCCGCAATTACGGCCTGCTCGACGGAATCCCGTCTATAAAGGCGCTCTTTTCTAAAATGCTCGGCGTAGACGCAAAGGACATCATGGTCGGCGGCAACTCGAGCCTCAATATGATGTTCGATACGATTTCCTGCATGATGACGGCCGGCATCGGCGGCTGCGAGCCGTGGTGCAGGCAGGAAAAGGTGAAATTCCTCTGTCCTGTTCCGGGCTATGACAGGCATTTCGGCATTACAGAATATTTCGGCATTGAGATGGTAAACGTCCCGATGACGCCGCAGGGCCCCGATATGGACGTTGTCGAAAAGCTCGTGGAAAGCGACAGCACAATCAAGGGCATCTGGTGTGTGCCGAAATACTCAAACCCCCAGGGAATCACATATTCCGACGAAACGGTCAGGCGCTTTGCGAGGCTCAGGCCCGCCGCAAAGGATTTCCGCATTATGTGGGACGACGCATACTGCGTGCACGACATTACCGATACGCCCGACCGTCTCCTGAGCCTGATGGACGAATGCAAAAAGAATGGCAATGAAGACCTCGCCATCCTGTTCTGCTCCACCTCGAAAATTACATTCCCAGGCTCCGGCGTCGCCGCTATGGCCTCCTCTCCGGCAAATATGGCCGTCTTCAAGAGGCGCTATACTTATCAGACAATCGGCTATGATAAAATCAACATGCTGCGCCATATGCGCTTTTTCGGCGATTATGAAGGCGTAAAAAGGCACATGCAGAAGCACAGGGAAATTTTGCGCCCCCGTTTTGACGCGGTGCTCACTCATTTGAATGACGAGCTGTCCGGTACGGATATTGCCCGGTGGAATACGCCCAACGGCGGGTATTTTGTAAGCGTCGACGTGCTCGAAGGCTGCGCGAAGCGCGTGGTACAGCTTTGCAAGGAAGCGGGCGTCGTCCTCACGGGCGCGGGCGCTACCTATCCTTACGGCAAGGACCCGAAGGATTCAAACATCCGCATTGCGCCGACATTCCCGCCGGTCGCTGAGCTGAACGTGGCGATGGATTTATTCTGCCTGTGCGTCAAGCTTGCCGCCGTGGAGAAGCTCCTGTGCCAATAAATACTCGAAATTAATATGATATTTCCACAAATTTATTAAATTCGTGTAGAATTCGCCATTTTTCGCATTGACTTTTATCACTAATAATCATATAATAAACTCTGTTACGTCTGTGCTTGTTTGCAGCTTAACAGAGTTGTTTTTTGGCACGGATAAATTTGTATTGGAGGATAAACGCATGAAACGAGTTCCAAAGCTAGTGTTTCCTGTCATTGCCCTCCTGATCCTTGCGCTCGGTTATACGGCGATTTTCGGAATTCACACGCAGCACGGTGATATCCAGTCGACGGTAATCAAAGGAATAGGGGACATCCGATGGGGAATCGATATTAAAGGCGGCGTGGAAGCTACCTTTAAGCCTGCGGGCGACGTCGATGCGACCGACGAACAGTTGGATTCAGCAAAGGCGATTATCGAGACACGCATGGTTTCAAACAACATCACCGACTATGAACTCTATGCGGACTACTCGACAGACCGCATCATAGTACGCTACCCGTGGAAGGAGGACGAAAAGGACTTCGACCCCGAGAAAGCGATTGAAGAGATTTCAGCTACCGCCAAGCTTACATTCCGGCCGGGCAACTCCTACGCGACGAGTGATTACGACGCGGACGGAAACCCGATTATGAAAACACCGACCGGCGAAACGGCGGAAACCATACTTATGGACGGCAGCAACGTTGAAAGCGCCCAGGCCGGCGTAGACAACAGCACACAGGGCACCACGAAATATATTGTTTCGCTCAAGCTCAAGGACCCGAATATCTTCAAGGAAATTACAGAGAAATATGTTGGCCAGACGGTGTCTATCTGGATGGACGACGTTATGATTTCCGCGCCGCAGGTCAATGCTGTCATCTCTGACGGCAACGCAATGATTGAAGGCAACTTCACAGCGGAATCGGCTTCCGACCTTGCGACGAAAATCAACGCGGGCGCCCTGCCCTTCGAGCTTGAAACCGCAAGCTTCGGCTCGGTCAGCCCGACGCTCGGCTCCTCCTCGCTGACTGCGATGGCCTACGCGGGCATTATCGCCTTTATCCTGATTGCGCTGTTCATGCTCATCATGTACAGGCTTCCCGGCTTTATCGCGGTGCTCGCCCTGGTTGGGCAGATTGCGCTTTCCATCGCGGCGATTTCCGGCTATTTCCCGGTATTCCCGAGCTTCACGATGACGCTGCCCGGTATTGCGGGCCTGATACTGTCCATCGGTATCGGCGCGGACGCGAATATCATTACGGCGGAGCGCATCAAGGAAGAGCTGCGCAACGGCAAAACGCTCGACGGCGCAATCGACAAGGGAAGCAAAAACAGCTTTTCCGCGATTTTCGACGGCAACGTCACCATCGTTATCGTATCGATTATCCTGCTGCTCGTATTCGGCCCGACCAATATCCTTTCCATGATATTCGGACCTTCGACCACAGGTACGATTTACTCCTTCGGCTACACGCTTTTGATGGGCGTCATCTCGAACTTCATCTGCGGCGTCGCGGCCTCCAGGTTTATGATCCGCTCTTCTTCCGGATATAAGTTCCTGCGCAAAAAATGGTTATTCGGAGGTGCTGGAAAATGAGAAAAGTATTAGACTTTATTGGGCATAAGAAAATTTTCTTCGGCATCTCAATCGCGATTTTCGCCATCGGCATTATTTGCAACTTAATATTTGGCGCAAAGCTCGACATCCAGTTTACGGGCGGCGCAATCGTAAAATACAGCTACTCAGGAACGGTTGATGAAAAAGCGCTGACCGATTTGCTCCAGAAAGAAACATCCGAGCATGTTTCGTTTGCAATCAGCAAAAACCTGATTGCCGGCGACCAGAACGCCGACACGGCGGAGGGGTATCTCGTTTCGGTACAGTTCCCTGGAAACGAATCCATCAGCGTCGACGAGCAGGCAAGGCTTACCCAGGCGCTCCAGAAGGAGTTCCCGGACAACAACTTCAAGTACAGCGAATCGAACTCCGTCGAATCCACGATGGGCTGGAAATTCTTCCTCAAGTGCCTGACGGCGGTTGCGATTGCAAGTATCCTGATGGTGCTTTATGTAACCTTCCGGTTCAGGAAAATCAGCGGCCTGTCCGCCGGCGTCATGGCGCTTCTCGCGCTCCTGCATGACGTTCTGATGATTTACTTTACCTTCGTCATCCTGAGGATGCCGATTGACAGTAACTTTATCGCGGTTGTCCTGATGATTCTCGGTTATTCTCTGAACGACACGATTGTTATTTACGACCGCGTCAGGGAGAACAGGGGCCTTATGGGTCCGAAGGCTGTTCCGGCCGAGCTCTTCAACAAGAGTGCGTCCCAGTGCCTGAAGAGGACCATCTGCACTTCGATTACCACCTTTATGGCAATCGGCTGCGTTTATGTAATCGCCATTATCTTCAACCTGTCCTCTGTCCAGACCTTCGCCCTGCCGATGATGGTCGGCGTTATCTCCGGCTGCTATTCATCCATCTGCATAGCGGGTCCGCTGTGGGTTATCTGGCAGAACCACAAGGCAAAGAAAAAAGCGCAGCAGCATCCAGGTACGAAAAAGGCATAATTCGACAAGGCTTGTTTGACAAGCATAGAGAAAATGCTATACTAATAGGGCATCCCCTTGGGGGAATGCCCTATTTCTTTGTTATTTAGAAATACTGACTGTAGAATTGTATAGAAATATACATTTTGTATTCTGAAAGGAAGAAAACAAAATGGCGCTGATTTCCTGTAAAGACGTTTCTATGAGCTATGACGGCAACACGGTACTTCGGAATGTAAATTTTAAGGTGTACCCTGGGGATTATCTATGCATTGTCGGGGAAAACGGCTCCGGCAAAACGACGCTGATGAAAGGGCTATTGGGGCTGCATCCTATTTCCGGCGGAAGAATGGAATTCCATGACGGGCTCAAGCAAAATGAAATTGGGTACTTGCCGCAGCAGACGGGAATCCAGCGCGATTTTCCCGCTTCTGTTTATGAGGTCGTATTGTCGGGCTGCCTCAATCAAAAAGGAATGAATCCCTTTTATTCCCGCGCTGATAAACAGGCCGTGCTTATGAATATGGAAAAGCTCGGGATTTCCGCCCTGAAAAAGCGCTGCTACCGCGAGCTTTCCGGAGGGCAGCAGCAGCGCGTGCTCCTTGCCCGCGCTCTTTGCGCTACCAAAAAGCTGCTCCTGCTCGACGAACCGGTGACGGGCCTCGACCCGATTGCCACAAGCGAGCTTTACACCATCATCAAAAAGCTCAACAGGGAGGACGGCATTACCATTATTATGGTATCTCACGATATTGTAAGCGCTGTAGAAAACGCAGACCATATCCTGCATTTGAGCGACAATAAAATGTTTTACGGGAAAACCACGGAGTATATGCACAGCGAAATGGGCAGCCGTTTCCTGCTGCACAACTGCAATTGTGAGGTTTGCGTGCACAAGCAGAAAACGCATGGCGACAAAAGCCATATTACGCAAATCAGGCAATAAAGGAGGGAAACAATATGATAGAAAGCTTACTGGAGATGTTTTCCTACTCCTTTCTTACCCGGGCGTTCCTTGTGGGAATCCCCGTGGCGCTCTGCGCCGCGCTGCTGGGTGTAAGCCTGGTACTCAAACGTTATTCCATGATAGGCGACGGGCTTTCGCATGTGGGGTTTGGCGCGCTCGCTATCGCGGCGGCACTCAACCTGGCCCCGCTCGAGGTTGCAATTCCGGTTGTCGTCCTCGCGGCCTTTTTGCTGCTGCGGCTGAGCGAGAACAGCAAAATTAAGGGCGACGCCGCAATCGCCATCATATCGAGCAGCGCGCTTGCCATCGGCGTCATCATTGCCACGCTCAATAAGGGGATGAACACCGACATCAACAGCTACCTGTTCGGCAGCATCCTCGCAACGACGGAACAGGACGCTGTGCTGAGCCTGGTGCTTTCCGCCGTCGTTATCGTTCTGTTTGTATTTTTCTACCATAAAATTTTCGCCGTCACGTTCGACGAAAGCTTCGCCCGCGCCACAGGGACGAGGGCGAATATATACAATATGATTATCGCGCTGCTAACCGCGCTTACCATCGTGGTCGGTATGCGCATTATGGGAACGCTGCTGATTTCGAGCCTGATTATTTTCCCGGCGCTGACGAGCATGCGGCTGTGCAAAACCTTCCGCTCGGTCATAATATGCTCCGCCGTGCTTTCCGTCATTTGCTTTGTGGTGGGAATGAGCGCGTCGTTTTTATACGAAACGCCGACGGGCGCGAGCATTGTCGCGGCCAACATTGCCGCGTTCCTGCTCTTTTGGCTTGCGGGCCTCTTTCGGTGTAAAATTAAGAAGGCGTAGTTTTATTTATAAGCGAAAAGGCCGCAGGCGCAAATATGCGCCCATGGCCTTTTCGCTTATATCCGGTGTTTTATAAAATATTTTCAAGCTTCGGCAGCTCCGCGTCCTTCATAGCGCGCAGGAGCTGCTTTACTTTTTCACATTCCACCACAAATTCGCTGTTATCCGTCTCGATATACTTCGTCGCGGCGCCTAGTGAAATCCCGATGTTTTCCACAAGGTCATGATACAAAAACACATTTAAAAAGCTTTGCTGCTCGCTCCACTTGTCGCTGAGCGAATTTATTTTTTTTTCGGCTTTTTCGCGGTCGCCGTCATGATAAGCCTGTACTGCCTGGTTGACGCTCTGTTCCGCCTCGTTTGTCTTGGAAAGCGTGTATATCATTTCCGCAGTGCAGAGCCCCGCTGCAAATACGGCAATTATGAGCGCTACCCACAATCGTTTCATTTTGCTTTCTCCTTTAGAATAATCTGGTATTCCTTCTTTTTGTTTGCCGTCATCATAAAGACGTTTTTCTGCTCCACCTTATTTTGGCTGAGCGTTTTGCTGACCCAGTCGTCGTCCACACCACAAAGCTTCATCGAATAATCGGAGCGTTCCCCGTCGCTGATGACGACCGCTTCGATTCCTTTATCCTGTTTTTTGATTTTCAGGTCGGAAAGTGTTGGCGTTTCCTTTTCCGGCTTCTTTAGGATGCTCATTTTTCCGTTTGTTTCCACAATCGCGTAAGCAATATCCTCAATATTGAAGCAGTCGAGCTGCCTTAGCTGCTCGCATAAATCCTCTGTGCTGATGCGCAGGCGTTTCATCTGGGCCTGGTCGATTTTACCGTCGTTGATGACGATTTGCGGCTTTCCGCAAATAAGCTTGCGGAATTTTGCTTTTTTCATCATAACAATCGAAAGCACGATTTCGCAGAGCACGAGAATCAGAATCGGGACAAAGCCGCTTAAAAGCGGCTGGGAGGTGTTCTGCATTGGGATTGCGGCAATATCGGAAATCAAAAGCGTTACGACAAGCTCGCTTGTCTGCATTTCCCCGATTTGCCGCTTGCCCATTACGCGAACGGCCGTAATAATCACCAGATAGAGCAAGAGCGTTCTAATTATTGATATTATCATTCCAATCACCATTACATATTTTGAACCTGTGCGTGCTCATTATGCGAATAATCAAAGCGCATCTGCAAAAGTTAGTAAGAGGAAGTTTATGAAAATGGACGCAATTATGGTGATGAAATGAATTTTATAAATAAGCTGAAGCATGCTTTCACGCCCGATGAACAGAAATATATCCCGCCGCAAAAGACGCACAAGCTCTATGAGTCGCTAGAGCGAAACCTCGAATACCTGCAGCATTCCTTTGACGGAAGCGCCGACTTTACCGTGCGCAATATGACGCTCAAGGACGGGACAAGGGCTGCGATTTTGACAATCGAGGGCATGACGAACAAAGAAACGCTTGCCGTGAGCATCGCAAACCCGATTATCCTTTGCGATATTGAGGGGGACACGGGCGAAGAAAAAATTAAATACATCGAATACAGCGTGCTGTCCGCCTCGGAAATTACGCAAATCGACACATTTGAACAGCTGCTTACCTTTATCATGTCCGGCTTTGCCGTACTGCTTATCGATGGCGCTGAAATCGGCCTTTCCATCGGCGTGCAGGGGTTCAGCTTCCGAAGCGTGTCGGAGCCGGAATCCGAGGTTGTACAGCGCGGCTCGCGCGAGGGCTTCGTCGAGCCGATGCGCATCAACATGACGCTCATTCGCAGGCGGATGAAAACGCCGGAGCTGAAATTTGAGACGCTTTCCGTCGGCAAGGTGAGCAAAACGGATATGTGCCTGGTATACCTCAATAAAAGCGTGTCCAAGGGCATTTTAAACGAGCTCAAGGACCGGCTCAAGCACGCCGACCTGGACAATGTGCTCGCCTCCGGTTACCTTGTGCCATACCTTGAAAATCAGGGCGATTTTTCCATGTTCAGCGGAATCGGCATTACGGAACGCCCGGATACCGTATGCGGCAAAATAAACGAAGGCCGCGTCGCTATTTTAATCGACGGTACGCCGAGCGTCCTGATTGTGCCGCATCTTTTTGTGGAGAATTTCCAGACGCTCGACGACTACTCGAACCGCCCGTACTTTGCCACCTTTACAAGATGGCTCAAGTACCTTGCTTTCTTTGTCGCAACCTTTACGCCCGGATTTTACGTCGCGGTTGCGACGTTCAACCCAGAGCTTTTCCCGGAGCAGCTGCTGAGCAAGGTCGCGACCTCCATCGCGGACACGCCGTTTTCCCTGATGGCGGAGGTTCTCGTCATCCACTTCATCTATGAAATCATGCGTGAGGCGGGCCTGCGCCTGCCGCGTCCCTTGGGGCACGCGGTAAGCATTGTGGGCGCGCTCGTCATTGGAGAGACCGCCGTAAACGCGGGGCTGATTGGAGCGCCGACGCTCATGGTCGTCGCTCTGACGGCGATTTCCTCTTACGTCATTCCCGACCTTTACCCGCCGGTCGCGGTGCTGCGCATCCTGTTTATCATCGTTGGCGGCTTCGGCGGCGTATGGGGGATTATCCTCCTGTTCTGCGTCGTGCTCGTTAACCTCTGCGGAAAGCTGAGCTTCGGCGTGCCGTATGTGTCTCCAGTCGCGCCGTTTTCCATCTTCGGTATGCGAGACGTATTTGTACGCGCCGGATGGAAAACGCTCTCCAAAAAGCGGAATTTCGTGCAGGAGCTCAAGGGAAGCGAACAGTTTAAAGAGTAAGGAGACCTTTCTGTGCAGAAAGAGAAAAAAGTTACCATATCGGTCGCCCAGCTTTTTGTCATGCTTTTTATCAGCCGGACGATTGTAAACATCACCTACAGCCTTTATATCGCGGAGACCTCTGAAATGTGGGATAACCTGGTATCGGCTGTCATCTCGTTTTTCCTGACGCTTTTGATGGTCGTTCCTGTCTATCTGCTTTATAAGCGCAGCCCGTCGCACAGCATCCTTGACCAGGGCTACCGCGCGTGGGGAAAGCTAGGCGCGGTCATTGCGGTTATTTACGCACTTTATTTTATTTGGGTGCTTTGCTACACGCTTTCCCTGTTCGACCTGTTTGTAACGGATTTGATGAACCCCAAAATTTCGGCGGCGGTGCTTTCGTTTGGCGTAATCGCGGCTTCCGTTTACGGGGCATATAAGGGAATTGAGGCGCTGGGAAGGACCTCGGGGCTTGTCCTGATTGCAATACTCGCAGCGTTCGTCTTTCTTGTCTGTGCGTTGACGGCGCAGGCCGACCCGCTCAATTACAAGCCCTTCTTTTACGATGGGGCGGGCGGAACAGTAAACGGCGTGCTGCTCATGCTTGCGCGCAATTCCTGTATTCCGGCGCTTGCCATTCTTCTGCCGTTTGCCAAGGGCAATGTAAAGAAGGGAATCGGCTGGTGGTGCGCGGGCATATACGGCACGACCGTTCTGGTCATCCTGCTTGTTGTAGGAGTTTTGGGCGATTACCTTGCGACACAGCCCTTTCCGGTTTACACAGCCACAAGCGTAGCGCAAATTGGCATTTTCCAACGTATGGACGCGGTATTTCTGGGCGTATGGACGGCAGGGATTTTTATCAAATGCGCGCTGTTTATATATCTCGTTTCCCTTTGTGTGAAAAAAATGTGGGGGGAGAAGGCCTCGCGCGTCTCAATCCTTGTCACAGGCGCGGTCGTTTTGCTTATGACCTATGGTATCACGGCCTCTAACGCGGTGATGGGCGTGCTGTTCAACAACAATATCCTGCTTGCGTTGACCATGCTGACCGCCGTGGCGCTTCCGCTGCTCGTACTTCTGTTCAGGAAAAAAAGGGGGAAACAAGCATGAAAAAGTGTCTGGTACTGGTTCTTTCCGTACTCGTCGCGGTTTCCTTTTCCGGCTGTACAGGGGCAAAGCAATTAAGCGAGCGCCTGATTATCCAGGGCATCGGCATAGACAGGGAGGACGAGGTCTACCGCCTTACGCTGATGTACCTCGACACGGAGAGCTCCACGGAGGAGGAAACGGTCAAGCTCCTCACGGCAAAGGGGAACAGCGTTATGGACGCAATGGCGGACAGCATCTCGCAGACTGGCAAGGAGCCGCTTTACAGCCAAAATCTATTTTTGCTGCTCGGGATGAAAACGGCTCAAACGGGGTTTAAAGAGGCGCTTTCATTCTTTACTGCTTACTATGAGGCGCGCCCAAACGTCAATGTATTCGTTTGCGAAAAGAAAGCGGAAGACCTGTTGACCGCAGAAAAAGTTACGCCGCAGCAAATCGATACCATTTCCCAAAGCGAGAAAAAAAGCGGCAGGACGGTCGTATCGACGCTGATGCAGATGGAATCAGACCGTATCGGCGGGAATATGTCGCCGAAAACCTCTGTGCTTACACTCGATGGGAAGGAGCCAAGGACAACAGGGACAGCCGTTTTTGCAAAGGACCGCTATGTCTTTACGCTTACGCCGGAGGAGTCGCTCGGCGCACTGCTTATCAGCGGAAAAGCGGATACCGCGTCCGAGCTGATTTTAAAGGGAAACGAAAGCGGAAATATCGATTTTACGCTCACCCGCTGCAAAAGTGAAATTACGCCTGCCATAGACGGCGGGATTCTTACCTTCCACATTAAAATAAAGGCGTCGGCAGACGTTTATATTGCCCCGCGTGAAAAAGAAAGCGTGAAGGAAGCGCTCGAAGAGCGTGTGAAAAAGCTGTGTGAGAAAACAATAAAATCCTGTATTACGGAAAACGGGGCGGATATTTTCGGGTTTTCCAAGCGTCTTTTACAGCATGACAGCGCTTACTATAAGAGCCTGGCCGACGTGCCGCGGGCGCTCAAAGACGCGCGCTATGAGGTTGCCGCTGAGGTGAAGATAAATTAAGGACAAAAATTGTGCGGTTACCCCCTTTTAAAAGCGGTTGGTTTACGGTATAATGGGACTAACCAAATTATGAAGGGTGATTATATGGCTCCCGTTTTCACTGTTTCTCTTGCAAGCATCATGAAGGAACTTTCCCTTGAGACAGCCTACATGCCGCAGGCGCCGGAAAAAATCCTCGTGTCCTCCAGGGACGTCAACCGTCCTGGAATTGAGCTGACCGGCTTCCTCGACTTTTTTGACGACAGCCGCATCATTATCATGGGCAATACGGAAACGGCTTATCTCGGCCAGTGTGAGCAGCCCCACAGGATAAGAATCCTGGAAGATATTTTAATGAGAAAACCGCCGGCAGTTATTATTGCGCGCAGTATCGAACCGATAGCAGAGTTGGTTGAGGCCGCGAAAAAGTACGAGGTTCCGCTGCTGCGAAGCGCCGACGCAACGTCCGCCTTGAGCGCCGCGCTCGTTTCATACCTGAATGTTGAGCTTGCCCCGCGCGTAACGCGCCACGGCGTGCTTGTTGAGGTGTACGGCGAGGGCGTTTTGCTGATTGGCGACAGCGGCGTCGGCAAGAGCGAGACTGCAATCGAGCTGATTAAAAGGGGACACCGCTTAATCGCGGACGACGCGGTGGAAATCCGCGCAGTCTCCAAAAAATCGCTTGTCGGCTCGTCGCCTGAAAATATCCGCCACTTTATTGAGCTGCGCGGTATCGGCATCATCAACGCGCGGCGCATCTTCGGTATGGGCGCGGTCAAGCTCACGGAAAAAATCGATATTGTCATCAATCTGGAGATATGGGACAGCTCCAAGGTCTACGACCGCATGGGAATGGATAACGAGTATATGGAAATTCTGGGCGTCAACGTGCCGGTGCTCACTATCCCGGTAAAGCCCGGCAGGAACCTTGCAATCATCATAGAGGTAGCCGCCATGAACAACAGGCAGAAAAAGATGGGCTATAACGCGGCGCAGGAGCTTTTGCAGAGCCTTGGAATGGAAATTTCCGTAGACCAGGAGAGCGGAAAGAATAAAATCGACTGGGAGCCGTAATCCCCGCTACATTATAAAAGAAATCAGGAATGAAGCAATGAAAGTAATCGCAGATACCCACACACATACCATCGCCTCCACGCACGCCTACAGCACGGTGCAGGAAATGGTAAAAGCCGCCTCTGAAAAGGGGCTTTACGCAATCGCCTTGACAGACCACGCATACGCCATGCCCGGTTCGCCCGGTAAATGGTATTTTGAAAGCCAGCATACCATCCCGTCCACACTCTATGGCGTACGGGTGCTCAAGGGCGTGGAAGCAAATTTAATCGATTTTGAAGGCACGCTCGACGTTCCGCCCGATTTACAGAGAAGCCTCGATTGGGTGGTCGCTTCTATACATTCCGTGACAGTACGCGGTGAACCCAGCTTTGAGGCCTGCACCAACGCGTGGCTCAATATTGCGAAGAACCCGAACGTGCAGGTCATCGGGCACAGCGGCACGCCGGAATACCAATACGATTATGAAAAGGTCATACCGGAGTTCGCCGCGAACAACAAGCTTGTGGAAATCAACAACGGAACCTTCCGTTTCCGTAAAAAATCGGCGTCCAATTGCGTCGAAATCGCAAAGGTGTGCAAAAAGTACGGCGCGAAAATCGTCATCAATTCCGACGCGCACTTTTCCACGATGGTCGGCGCGTGCGAGGAAAGCCTAGAGATGCTCGACGAAATCGGCTTTCCGCACGAGCTTATCGTGAATTCGGACAAGCAGCTCTTTATGAATTATCTGCAAAGCTGCGGCATATCCTTGACATGAGGAACCGCGCGCGGCGCGGCATTACATAGCTACTCGGAGGATACCATGTATAATCTTACCCATATCAGCCAGCGCGCGCTTTCCCACGGCTGTACCGTCAGGGAAAACGAGCCGATGAAGCCTTACACGAGCTTTAAAATCGGCGGCTGCGCGGAGCTGCTGGTTATCGCAAACGATTTAAATGGCCTTTGCGCCGTGCTCAAGGCATGTAAAGAGCAGGACGCGCCCCTTTTTATTCTCGGCCGCGGCTCCGACCTCGTAGTTTCCGACGAAGGAATCAAAGGCGTGGTTTTAAAGCTGGAAGGGGATTTTAAAAGCATTTCCCTTGTGGACGACGATACCATTTTCTGCGGCAGCGGTGTAAGCCTTGCAAGGCTTTGCTCTTTTGCCTGCGAAAATTCGCTTTCCGGGCTGGAATTCGCCTGGGGAATCCCGGGCAGCGTAGGAGGCGCCGCGTTCATGAACGCGGGCGCATACGGCGGAGAAATGAAGGATGTGCTTTATTGCTGCCACCATGTCACGCAGGATGGAAATCCCGGCAGCTTTCAAAAGGACGAACTTAGGCTTTCTTACCGGCACAGTATTTATTCAGAAAACGGTTATATTATTACGGGGGTCGTCGTAAAGCTCCACAGGGATTCCGAAACGGAAATCCGGGCGCGTATGGACGATTTTATGAACAGAAGAAAAGAAAAGCAGCCGCTCGATTATCCGAGCGCGGGCAGCGTGTTCAAACGGCCGGAGGGCTACTTTGCCGGCACGCTTATCGAACAGGCGGGACTAAAAGGATTTAAAATAGGCGGCGCGCAGGTGAGTGAAAAGCACGCGGGCTTTATTATCAACAGCAAGGATGCGGCGAGTAAGGACGTAAAGTCCCTCGTCGAGCATATACAGAAGACAGTGCTTGAAAAGTTCGGCGTACCGCTCGAATGTGAAATCAGGTTTATCGGGCAGTAGCGCCGAATCACAGAAAGGGATGATTCAAATGGAGTTTGTCATTATAACGGGGCTTTCCGGCGCGGGCAAGACGATTGCCCTGCACGCGCTTGAGGACATCGACTTTTACTGCGTCGACAACCTGCCGCCCGTACTCATCCCTACCTTTTACGATTTGTGCAAAAATTCGTCTGAGGAGCGCATGAAGCATGTGTCCGTCGTGACGAATATCCGCACGGGAGAGGATTTCCAGAGCTTTACGGAAATCCTGCTAAAGCTCAAAAGTGAAAAGAAATCGTTCAAAATTTTATTCCTTGACGCGTCAAAGGACGTTTTGCTCACGCGCTACAAGGAAACGCGCAGAAAGCACCCCTTGAGCGAAAACTACCGCGGCTCCACGCTCGACGCGGTCAACCTTGAGCGCGAGCTGCTCAAAAGCATCAGGGAACACGCCGACTATGTAATCGATACGACGCTTTTATCCCCGGCACAGCTCAAGGAGCGCGTCTCCACGCTGTTTTTGGGCGATAATAATATGGCGCTCACCGTCACCTGTATGTCGTTCGGCTTTAAATACGGCGTCCCGCCGGAGGCCGACCTCGTATTCGACGTGCGGTGCCTTCCAAACCCGTTTTATATCGAGGAGCTCAAGCATAAGACGGGGCTTGACGAAGAGGTGCGCGAATACGTGCTCAAATGGGAACAGACAAAGGGCCTTTTAAAGCGGGTGCTCGATTTAATCGATTATTCCCTGCCGCTTTATATCGGAGAGGGAAAAAGCCAGCTCGTCATTGCGTTCGGCTGTACGGGCGGCAAGCACCGCAGCGTAACGCTCGCAAAGCTCTTGTTCAGCCACCTGACGGAGCACGGCCAGCGCGCGAGCATCCACCACAGGGACATCAGGAAAGCGTAAGGCGACAAAATTACGGAAAGAGGGGCGGGCGGCGTTATGTCATTTGCCTTTGATACAAAACGGGAGCTTTGCGCGGCGCAGGACGCCGCGCTTTCTCATAAACGGGCGGAGGCCTACGGTTTTTTGCTGTTTGCGAAAAAATTTTCAACCGGCAGTATCGTTTTCAGTACGGAAAACACCCATGTCGCAAACCGTTTTGCCCAGCTGCTTGCGGAGGTATTTGGGGTCATCACGGAGAAAAAGACCGCTATCACCGGCAAGCGGACAGGTACGCACCTGTCTACGCTTACGGTGCCGGATTCCTACGATTGCGAGCGGGTTTTTACCGACCTCGGCCACAGCGCGCGGGAGCTGAGCCTGCGTGTCAACCGCGCGAACCTGGAGGACGAGGGAAGCGTGCGCGCGTTCCTGCGCGGCGTGTTCCTCTGCTGCGGTACAGTCATCAATCCCGAAAAGGATTATCATTTGGAATTCAGCATGCCGTATAAAAACCTGTGCGCCGACCTCTGCCGCCTGATTTCAGAGGCCACGGAATTTGCAAAGGAACCGCGCACTGTAAACCGCAAGGGCAGCTTTATCGTATATTTAAAGGACAGCGAGCAGATTTCCGACTTTTTGACCTTAATCGGCGCGCCGATGGCGTCTATGACCATCATGCAGGCGAAGATTTACAAAGACTTACGAAACAAAACCAACAGGAAAACGAACTCGGAAATCGCGAACATCAATAAAACGGCGCAGGCCGCCGCGCTGCAAATCGAGGCGATTGAAAAAATTAAACGGTACAAAGGGCTTGAAAGCCTGTCCGACGACTTAAAGCAGGTCGCGCTTTTGCGGCTGGAATACCCGGAATTTTCCCTGCGCGACATTGGGCAGGAGCTTACGCCGAAAATCAGCAGGAGCGGCGTCAACCACAGGATTCAGAGAATTATGGAAATCGCACAAGAGCTGTAAGCTTTTGCCGGACGTTAAAATAAAGGAGTGGACGATATGGCGTTCGTACATCTGCACGTACATAGTGAATACAGCCTGCTCGACGGCGCCTGCCGTCTGAAAAAGCTCGTCAAGGCGGCGAAGGAGCGCAGCTTCCCCGCCGTCTGCGTAACCGACCACGGCAATATGTACGGCGCGGTTGAGTTTTATAAAATCGCGAAAAAAGAGGGCATTAAGCCCATTATAGGGTGTGAGGCCTACGTTGCGCCGCGCTCACGCCATGACAAAACGCCGGAGCTCGACCGTGAAAGCCGCCATATGGTGCTGCTGTGCGAAAACAACAAGGGCTACCAGAATCTTATTGCCATGGTGTCGAAGGCGTGGACAGAGGGCTTTTATAATAAACCCAGAATAGACGACGAGCTTCTGGAGCAGTACCATGAGGGCCTTATCTGCCTTTCCGCCTGCCTTGCGGGCGAGCTGCCGCGCCGCCTGCTCGCGGGCGACTACGAGGGGGCAAAGCAAAAGGCGCTCTATTATGAAAGCGTGTTCGGAAAGGGCAATTATTATATTGAAATTCAGGACCACGGGATAGAGGAGCAAAGGCTGACAAACCCGCAGCTTATCCAAATCGCAAAGGAAACGGGCATCCCGCTCGTCTGTACGAACGACAGCCATTATATCGACAAAGAGGACAGCGAGATGCACCGGATTCTCCTTTGCATCCAGACAAACCACACGGTTTTAGACGAAGACCGCATGGAATTTGCGACAGACGAGTTTTATTATAAAAACGAGGAAGAAATGCGCGCGCTGTTCCCGGAGGTTCCGGAGGCGTTTGACAACACGGTCAAGATAGCAGAGCGCTGTAATGTGGAATTCGAGTTCGGCAAGACGAAGCTGCCGCATTTTGAAGTGCCGGACGGGCGCGACCATTTTGAATATTTTAAGGAACAGTGCGTAAACGGCCTTTACAAAAATTACGGCGAAAACCCGCCGCGGGAGCTGTTTGACCGCCTTGATTACGAGCTCAAAACCGTGCGGGATATGGGCTATGTCGATTACTATTTAATCGTCAACGACTTTATCCAGTACGCGAAATCGAAGGACATCCCGGTAGGCCCCGGGCGCGGTTCGGGCGCGGGAAGCCTTGCCGCTTACTGCATCGGCATAACGGGCATCGACCCCATCAAATATAACCTGCTGTTTGAACGGTTTTTAAACCCGGAGCGCGTGAGTATGCCGGACTTCGACATCGATTTCTGCAAGGACAGGCGGCAGGAGGTTATCGATTACGTCATCCGCAAGTATGGGGAAGACCATGTCGCGCAGATTATCGCCTTCGGTACCATGGCGGCGCGCGGCGCAATCCGCGACGTTGGGCGCGCGCTTGCCATCCCCTATAACATATGCGACAGCGTCGCGAAGCTCGTGCCTGCCGATTTGGGCATGACAATTGACAAGGCGCTTTCTGTTTCAAAGGATTTAAAGGAACGCTACAATACGGATGAGCAGATTAAAAAGCTCATCGACATGGCGCGCAGCATTGAGGGGATGCCGCGCCACGCGACGACCCACGCGGCGGGTGTCGTTATCACAGAACAGCCCGTTAGCTATTACGTGCCGCTTGCGAAGAACGACGAGGCAATCGTCACACAGTACACGATGACCGCGCTCGAGGAGCTCGGCCTTTTAAAAATGGATTTCCTGGGCCTGCGCAACCTGACCGTTCTGGACGACGCAAAAAAAATGATATTGAAATCGAATCCCGCTTTTACAGAGGCGGACATCAACGAGGACGACAAAGCGGTTTTTGATATGCTCACACAGGGCTATTCCGAGGGCGTGTTCCAGTTTGAATCGGGCGGCATGAGGAACGTGCTCGTCCAGCTCAGGCCGGAATCGGTCGAGGACCTAATTGCCGTTATCTCGCTGTACCGTCCGGGGCCGATGGATTCCATTCCGAGGTATATCGAATGCAGGCATCACCCGGAAAAGGTCACCTACAAGCATCCGATTTTAAAGGATATATTGGATGTGACGTACGGCTGTATCGTCTATCAGGAGCAGGTCATGCAGATTTTCCGCACGCTCGCCGGCTATTCACTCGGACGCGCCGACATTGTGCGCCGCGCCATGTCGAAAAAGAAAAAGGACGTCATGGAACGCGAGCACCAGATATTTATCCATGGTCTTGTAAATGATAAAGGAGAGATAGAGGTAGAGGGCTGCCTGCGCCGTGGTGTGGACGAAAAAACAGCAGCCTCCATCTATAGTGAGATGGAGAGCTTTGCCTCCTATGCCTTTAACAAATCGCACGCGGCGGCATACGCGAACATCGCCTACCAGACGGCGTGGCTGAAATACCACTACCCGAAGGAATACCTGGCGGCGCTGCTTACGAGCGTGCTCGACAATTCAAACAAGCTCGCCGCGTATACGGCGGAATGCCAGCGCCTGCACATTAAGGTGCTGCCGCCGCACGTCAATATCAGCACCGATGGGTTTACGGTATCGGGCGATGACATCCGGTTCGGGCTGATGGCAATTAAAAACCTCGGCAAGAGCTTTATCGACGAAATCGTCATAGAGCGCGCAAACGGGAAATACACCTCGTTTTATAATTTCTGCAAGCGGCTTTACGGCAAGGGGATGAACAGCCGCGCCGTGGAAAGCCTGATTAAGAGCGGCGCGCTCGACGATATGGGCCATAACCGGCGCGAAATGCTGTCGGGCGTCAAAACGGTGCTCGACGGGCTGGAGCAGGACAAACGCCGTAACATGGACGGGCAGTTAAGCTTTTTCGACAGCGAGGAGCTGGCCGGAAGTGGTGAGCCGCAGCTTGATAAGCTCGACGACTTTACGATTACGGAACGCCTTGCCATGGAAAAAGAGGTCACGGGCATGTACCTGTCCGGCCATCCGATGGCGGAATATGCTAAGGTGTCGAAGGCTTTAAAAACCGACCAGATTTTAAAGATACTCGAAAGCGAGGGCGCGCAAAACAGCCGCTACCAGGACGGTGCGCGTGTGCATGTGCTTGCAATCATCTCACGAGTGAAGCTGAAGGCGACCAAAAACAATTCCATGATGGCGTTCGTAACGCTCGAGGACATGACGGGCGCGGTTGAAATGCTCGTATTTCCACAAACTCTTACAGAATACGGAACGTATTTTCTGGAAGGAAGCGTCGTCGATGTGCTTGCGAGCGTAAGCCTGCGCGAGGAAGAAGAGCCAAAGCTTCTGTGTAACCAGGTAAAGCCCGCCTCAAAAGAGGCTCCAAAAGACGTTCAAGGCTCACCCTCTTCTGTAAACAGCGGGAAACCGGCCTATAACGCGGGGCAGCAGCGAAGCACAGTGCCCGCGCTTTACCTGCGCGTAAAAAATATGGAGTGCGAGGAGTACGCCCGCGCAAAGCAGGTGCTCGATATTTTCAGTGAGGGGAGAAGCCCCATCGTATTTGTACTGTCCGACACGGGCAAGCGCCTGCGCGCGCCCGCGCAGATGTGGGTGGACTTGAACGACGTCATGATAAACGAGCTGAAGCGGCGCATTGGGGAAGATAATGTCGCGGTTAAGTGAGCTTTTATGGCGGGCGCGGCAGATTGTTAAAAATTTAGCAAATTTTCGTTAAAATCAAGAAAAAAGGCTTGATTATTCTACGTGCTTTTACTATAATGATAGACAGCGAAATTTTACAATCGGAGGAATTTGTTATGTCGGTGAAATCAATTGCAGTATTAACAAGCGGCGGTGACGCTCCGGGTATGAACGCGGCCGTCAGGGCGGTTGCCAGGACGGCGCTGTCGAAGGGCATGCGAGTCATTGGCGTGCACAGGGGCTATAACGGCCTTTTGAACGGCGACGTCTTTGAGATGAACCTCCGCAGTGTTTCTGATATAATCCACAAGGGCGGTACCACGCTCTATACCGCGAGAAGCGAAGAATTCAACACGCCGGCCGGCGTAAAAAAAGCGGCAGAAACGTGTCATAAGCTCGGCGTAGACGGCGTAGTCGTCATCGGCGGCGACGGCTCGTTCCGCGGCGCGCGCGACCTTACCGGGCAGGGTATCCTGTGCGTCGGTATTCCGGGCACCATCGACAACGACATCGCGTGCAGCGAATATACCGTCGGCTTCGACACGGCAATGAACACGGCAATGGAAATGGTAGACCGCATTCGCGACACAGCCCAGTCGCATGACCGCTGCAGCGTCGTCGAGGTCATGGGCAGGCGCTGCGGGGATATTGCGCTTGAAACGGGTATCGCAGTCGGCGCTACGGCGATTCTCGTACCGGAAATGCCCTACGACATCGAAAAGGACGTCATCGAGCGCATGCGCTTTACGCAGAGCTCCGGCAAAAAGCATTTTATCATCATAGTCGCCGAGGGCGTGGGCGGCGTTGAGGCGATTGCCAAGCGTATCCAGGAAGAAACCGGCATTGAAACGCGCGCCACAGTGCTCGGCCACGTACAGCGCGGCGGTTCGCCAACGCTTCGTGATAGGGTCGTCGCAAGCTCTATGGGGCACTGTGCAGTTGAGCTGCTCGAAAAGGGTGTTGGCAACAGGGTTGTTGCTATGCAGAACGGCAGGATTGTCGATTTTGACATCACCGAAGCGCTTAATATGAAGAGAGAATTCAACAGGGAGCTTTACAACGTTGCCATGGATATTTCTATCTAAGTTTAAATTACGGAAACGGCTGGTAACGTTACAGCCGTTTCTTTTGCTTTTGAAAGGGATTTTCTATTGTGTCACAGCATCAAACACAAAAAATTACATTGGCAAAATCGGCCGGCTTCTGCTTTGGGGTAAACCGGGCGGTCAATATGGTGTACGGCCTGCTGGATGAAAATAAAAGGGTCTGTACACTCGGGCCGATTATCCACAACAAAGAGCTGGTCGAGGAGCTTGAACGACGCGGCGTTTTGACGGTGGACGAGCCGGGGGATGTAGAGAAAGGCCGCACGGTCGTCATCCGTTCCCACGGCGTTCCGCAAAGCGTTTACGACCAGATTGCAGAGCTCGGCCTCGACTGCGCGGACGCGACCTGTCCGTTCGTCGCCAAAATCCACCGGACTGCCGCGAGAGAGTCGAAAGCGGGAAAAACGGTTTTTATTATTGGAGACAAAAACCATCCGGAGGTACAGGGCGTAGTGGGGCACTGCGAGGGTGAGTATTTTACGCTCGACAGCCCTTCACAAATAGAAGAGCTTGCGGTTAAATTTCCTCATTTGAAAAATAAAGACATTTGTGTCGTCGCACAGACTACTTTTGACGTATCTCAATGGAAAAAATGTTTAGAAACTGTAAAAAAGGTATATACAAATCCCACTTTTTTTGATACAATATGTAGTGCTACGTCAGAAAGACAGTCAGAGGCGAAGGCTCTGTCGGAGCAATCTGATTTTATGGTCGTAATCGGCGATAAAAACAGCTCCAATACGCGCAAATTATACGACATTTGCAAAGAGCGCTGTCCCAACACCTGGCTTGCGCAGACAAGTAAGGACCTGCCTGTGCGGGAGATACAAAAGGCGCATTCAATCGGCGTAACGGCTGGGGCTTCGGCACCGGCGAGGATTATAAAGGAGGTACTGGATAAGATGACAGACGTTTTAAACACGCAATCCGGTGAAACAACAGTTGACAATTCTGAAAACAGCTTTGCTGAAATGCTCGAGGAGAACCTCAAGAGCTTTAATACAGATGGGAGGGTACAGGGAGTCGTTGAAAGAATTACTCCCAACGAGGTTTTTGTCGATGTCGGCAGAAAGCAGGCGGGCGTCGTAAAGCTCGACGAGCTGACAAACGACCCGAACGCGAAAACGGAAGACCTCGTTAAAATTGGCGATACGCTCGATTTGCTCATTATGCGCACGAACGACCAGGAAGGCGTTATCACGCTTTCCAAAAAGCGTGTCGACGCACTCAAGGGCTGGGATACGATTGTCGAGGCGGAAGAGAGCCAGGCCATCCTGACAGGCGTTATTACAGAGGTAATCAAGGGCGGAGTCATCTGCGTTTCCAACGGCGTAAAAATCTTTATTCCGGCCTCCCAGGCGACCGCTTCAAGAGGCGAGCCGCTTGAGGACCTCCTCAAGAAGGAAGTCCATTTCAGGATTATCGACATCAATAAGGGCCGCAGGCGCGCAGTCGGCTCCATCCGCGGCGTCCTCAAAGAGGAAAGGGCTAAGCTGAAGGAAGAATTCTGGAAGACCTGCGAAATAGGCAAGGTTTACACCGGCGTCGTCAAATCCCTGACAAGCTACGGCGCGTTCGTCGATATTGGCGGCGTGGACGGCATGATTCATATTTCCGAGCTTTCCTGGGCGCGCATCAAGCATCCGTCCGAGGTTGTAAACGTTGGCGATACCGTCGAGGTTTACGTAAAGGACATCGACACGGAAAAGGGCAACATCTCCCTCGGCTATAAAAAGACGGAGGACAATCCCTGGGTTAAGCTTGAAAAGGAATTTCCGGTCGGAACGGCTGTGGAAGCGAAGATTGTCGGCATGACCTCCTTCGGCGCTTTCGCAAATATCCTGCCGGGCATCGACGGACTGATTCATGTATCCCAGATTGCCGACCACAGGATTGAAAAGCCGCAGGACGAGCTTACCGTCGGACAGGTCGTCAACGCAAAGATTACGGCAATCGACTTTGAAAAGAGGCGTGTCAGCCTTTCTATGCGCGCGCTTCTCGAGCCGGAAAACGGCCAGCAAGCAGCCCCGGCGCAGGACGAGGTCGTTGCGGTTTCCGAGCCTCCGGTAGAAGCACCCGCTGAGGAAGCGGCTTCTGCGGAAGAGGAAACAGCGCAATAAGCTTAATAAACAAGCCATTATAGGCGCGGTGTTTTGCCGCGCCTTTTCATATACGGTTAAATATACGTTTTTCTTCGGCGCATACCGTTTGATTATTACCGCCGTAAGGGGTATAATAGAAGCAATCCCAAATGTTATGAAGCGAGGCGACTATATTATGCTGCGTGAAATTACAAACCAGGCAAAAAAAGCGGCGGAAGAGCTTATTGGTGCCGCGAAAATAAAAGAGGGCGCGCTTTTGGTCGTGGGCTGCTCCAGCAGCGAAATCTGCGGCAGCAGGCTCGGTACCAATTCCAGCGTGGAAACGGCCCAGGCAGTGTTCGGCGGGCTTTATCCGGTATTAAAAAAGAACAGAATTTACCTTGCCGCCCAATGCTGCGAGCATCTCAACCGGGCGCTGGTCGTCGAAAAGGAATGCGCGCAGAAATTCGGGCTGACAATTGTAAACGCCGTACCGCAGCCGAAGGCCGGCGGCTCCTTTGCGACGACCGCGTACAAAGAATTTGACGACGCGTGCGTGGTCGAAAAAATCAAGGCGGACGCGGGCATGGACATTGGCGGCGTACTCATCGGTATGCATTTAAAAAGGACGGCTGTTCCGGTGCGTGTATCGCTCAAGCAAATCGGGGAGGCAGTCTTAATCTGCGCGCGCACAAGGCCAAAATTCGTTGGGGGAGAACGCGCGGTTTATAATCCGGAGCTTTTATAAAATAAAGGAGGCATATAAAATGAACGGAACTTACAGCGAAATCTCATTAAAAACAGTGGAAGGGTTTCGTATGGCGCTATACGTCATCATCAGCCCCAACCCGGAAGACGATGTAATCGGTTATATGGAAAGCTGGGCAAATAACAGCGGCCTGCTTGATTATCCGGGCTATACGCCAAAACGGATTGGATGGAATTTTCCGTTCGTTTCGGAGGAACAAACGCAGAAATTTGGGCTGCGCGGCTATGTCTGCGCGTATGTCGTCCCAAAGGATTTTGAACCCGCGTGCTGCGGCGCGCAGCTGGCCTTTCAGGAAACAGGGCGCTACGCTGCCCTTACCATTACCGACCCGTTTTCCGACGCGTTTAAAACCATCCCGGGAGCATATCAAGAATTGATGTGCTACATAAAAGAAAACAAGCTAGAGATGCCGGATTACGAGGGCCGCGCCTGCTTTGAATTTGAAGAGGTTTACGAAAAAGACGGCGTAACGTATATGGACGTGTATGTCCCTGTAAAGGGATAAAGATAAGATAACACCTGCCGGAGAAGGGAGCAACAAGTGGGACACAAGGAAGAATTTATTGAGATTTATCAGGAAAATATCAAGCGGCCGGGCTCTAAGGAGCTTTTGGATTGGCTGCAAAAGACTGATTTTTTTACGGCGCCCGCCAGTACAAAATACCATTGCGCCTGTGAAAACGGTTTGGTTATGCACAGCCTGAGCGTGTACCGCGTGCTTATGGAAAAGCATTTCGACGAGGAAAAGGACAACCCGGAAAGCTTTGCTATCTGCGCGCTGCTGCACGATTTATGCAAGGCGCAGTTTTATAAGGTATCGACCCGCAACGTCAAGAACGACGAGACGGGGCAGTGGGAAAAGCAGCCCTATTACAGCGTGGAGGACAGCTTTCCTTACGGCCATGGGGAAAAATCCGTCTTTCTAATTGAACGCTTCATGCGACTGAAAATTGACGAGGCGATGGCAATCCGCTGGCATATGGGCGGATTCGACGACAACGGCGGCTTCTCCGTGAGCCTTGCTTATGAAAAGCACCCCATAGCGGTAAAGCTCCATCTTGCCGATTTGGAATCTACATACATCAGGGAAAAGCACACCTCTGCCGTTACAAAAAGATAACTTGCTCCAAATTTTACGCCCCGGAAACGGGGCGTTTTTTTATTGGCGGGAGAGGTCGGCGCAGCTATAAAAGTTATACGGACGGTAAATTATTTCCCAAGAAATAGCGGATTACAGCCTGTATTATCTCCTGGGATTTTGCAGGAGATAAATCTTAAAGCTGCAAAATCCAAACAGGGAATACATATGGTAGAATCGCATTCATGCATAAGCGCTGTATAAATATGCATAGCGTATCTTTTCTGTATCTTTTCTATTTTCTTCTTGAATTTACCTTTATTTGGGGGTAAACTATTTTACATAGGCGCGCGTTCCGGCTTATTATTTCGCGCCTGTGGAGCAAAATGATAAAGGAGTGCTTTTGTTGCCTGATGTGGATGTATCGGTCGTTATACCGGTAAAAAATATAGATAAGCATATCTCCGCAATTTTAAAAAATATTGCCGAACAGGCAAACGGTATCAATCTCGAGCTGATTGTCGTAGACATGCGCTCATCGGATAAAACCATGCTGTCCTCGCTCAAAACAATCAAGATGAACAGCCTGCGCGGTTTTGTCGTTGAGAACGGGGATTCAGGAATTGCCTGTGCGCTCAATACGGGGATTTATAAATCCTCGGGCCGTTATGTGACGTTTTTATTCCCACGCAGGCTTTATACCGGCTTATTGGCCGATTATTTTCAGACAGCCAGCCGCAGTAACGCGGACTTTGTTTACGGCTGCGCGCCCGGCAGCAATGAAAAGCTGGTAGCGGCGCTGAAGTCCGGCGCCATCAAGGGAACGGAGCTCATTACAGGGCTTGTAAAGAACATCATCAATATCGACATCGGCGCGGTGATGCTTTCGCGTGACTTTCTGTCAAATAACCATTTGACGTTCGATGAAAAATGCCGTTACGGCTATGCTGAGGAATTCATCTACAGGCTGCTGCTCAAAACCGACCGGAATTTCCAGTCACATGCCGTGATGAAGCGCAGCAGGGAATTAGAGCCGTTAGCATCGGCACAAGAGCCGGTCGGCATTATATGCTTTGACCGTGTGGAGGCGCTGCTGCACATCAGGGACGAGGCCGCTCTGGCGTATCCCGATAATAGAAAGCTCAACGCCCTGTTTACTTACGAGGTGCTTCCTCAGGCCGTGTTCGACTGTATCGACCTGCTCCTGCGCGAAGGGCTCGGCTACAGCGCGGTGCGCAACACGGTGAAGCTCAAGGGCTTTGAGGATTTGCTCATATCCGGCAAAGGCACTTCAAATAAACTCAGGAAGAACATGCTGACCTGGAAGCTCGTGCCGTGGATGTACCGGCCGCAAAAATAAATGATATTTGATGATGGGTGGATTATATGGATTTTGAGGATGCAAAATGTAAGGCGTCAAAGCTGAGGGAAACGCTTGATTACCACAGCGAGCGGTATTATAACCAGGACGCGCCGGAAATCAGCGATTATGAGTACGACATGCTCTTAAAGAGCCTGGAAGAGCTGGAGGAACAGTTTCCGGAGCTTATCACACCCGATTCCCCAACGCAGCGCGTCGGCGGGAAGGCCGCTGAAAAATTTGCGCCCGTTACGCACGCCGTACCGATGGAAAGCCTGCACGACGCGTTTTCAGACGAGGAAATGCGCGATTTCGACAGGAGGGTGCGCGGTGTGGTGGAGCGTCCCATATATGTGGTGGAACCAAAATTCGACGGGCTGTCCGTTTCTGTGGAATATGAAAACGGTATTTTCGTGCGCGGCTCCACACGCGGCGACGGCGTAACCGGAGAGGATATCACAGACAACCTGAAAACAATTCGTTCGCTCCCAAAGCGCCTGAAAAAGCCGCTGCCGTACATTGAGGTGCGCGGCGAGGTTTATATGTCGAACGACAGCTTTTTGAAATTGCTCGAAAAGCAGGAGCTCAACGAGGAAAAACCGTTTAAAAACCCGCGCAATGCGGCCGCCGGCTCCCTGCGCCAGAAGGACAGTAAAATAACGGCGCAGCGCTCGCTGGACATCTTTGTGTTCAATATCCAGCAAATCGAGGGCGAAACGCTCACTTGTCATAAGCAGTCACTCGATTATCTGAAAGAGCTTGGCTTTCCCGCCCCGCCCTTTTATAAGACGTTCAATTCTATCGACGGCGTGCTGGAGGAAATACGCCGTATCGGCGATATGCGCGGTGCCCTGCCGTACCAAATCGACGGCGCGGTCGTAAAGGTGGACAGCTTTGAACAGAGGCGTGAGCTTGGCAGCACGGCGAAATTCCCGCGCTGGGCGGAGGCCTATAAATACCCGCCGGAGGAAAAAGAAACGAAGCTTCTCGGCATTCAAATCAATGTAGGGCGCACAGGCGCGCTTACGCCGACGGGCATTTTTGAGCCGGTGACCTTAGCAGGTACGACCGTCACGCGCGCCGTGCTCCATAACGAGGATTTTATCAAGGAAAAGGATATTCGCATCGGCGATACGGTCATCCTGCGCAAGGCGGGGGAGATTATCCCGGAGGTCGTCGCCCTCAAGGAGCACGGGGAAAACACCGTCCCATATGAAATGCCGAAAACCTGCCCGTCCTGCGGAAGCCTTGTCGTGCGCGAAGAAGACGAGGCCGCCCTGCGCTGTACGAATACGGACTGCCCGGCGCAGCTCATGCGCCACCTAATCCATTTCGTATCAAGGGACGCTATGGATATTGAGGGCATGGGGCCGGCCGTTTTGGAGCAGCTCGTAAACGAAGGGCTGGTCAAATCACCCGTAGACCTCTACCGTCTTGACCCGCGGCGCATCCAGGAGCTGGAGCGCATGGGAGAGCTTTCCACGGCTAACCTTTTAAACGCGGTGAAAAAATCGAAGGAAAACGAGCTGTACCGCTTGGTGTACGCGCTCGGCATCCGCCATATCGGGCAGAAGGCCGCAAAGCTTCTGTGCGCGCATTTTGGCACGATTGAAGCGATTATGGAGGCCTCGGCGGAAGAAATCGAGCGAATCGACGGCTTTGGCGGCGTAATGGCCAAAAGTGCGGCCGATTATTTTGCGCTCGCCCATACAAAAGAACTGATTGCGCAATTTAAAGAGCTGGGCGTAAAAATGCCGCCCGCTCAGAAGGCGGAGGGCGGTTTGTTCCAAGGAAAAACCTTTGTACTCACCGGAACGCTCCCCACGCTCAAGCGCAGCGAAGCGTCGAAAATTATTGAGGAACTCGGAGGGAAAACCTCGTCCTCCGTGTCGAAAAAGACAGATTATGTGCTCGCGGGTGAGGATGCGGGCAGTAAGCTTACAAAAGCGCAGTCGCTCGGCGTAACCGTGATTTCCGAAGAAGCGTTCCTTAAAATGTGCGGGCGGTAAATTAAAAATTATCAAATCCGGTTCCCTTTTAAAAAGAGGGAACCGGATTTTTATTAATGGCAAACCATGAAAAATTTGTAAAAAAAGCCGCCATTTAGGCGGCTTTCCTACTTTCTTTTTTAGTTAAGCCGCGAAAACGCTTAGGCACAATAACATAAAGGTAGCTTGAGATGAAGTTTTTTATGAATGCTTTAACAAGCATACAAGCGCTCCCTCTTTCTTACATCTAAGAGAAGGGGGCGCAAGTTTATGCCTTCCTATGAAGTCTTGTTCTAAACAGGACGACCTGTCCATATAATGAAATATCCCGAAAAGGACAAGACCAAAAACGGAGGAATGACGTATGGCGGACACCCAGTTTACCGAACGGTTCGATATGGCGGCAAAGGGCCTGTGCCCCCGCCTGCGCGCGGCGGTTATGAGCCTGCCGCAGGGCATTAAGGAGCAGGCGCAGGAAATTCGTATCCGCAGCGGGAGGCCGCTTGCGGTTTACTGCACCAACCGCATGTATTACCTGACGGCGCAGTCAAGGCCCGTTACAGCCTACTGCGGCAGCGGTATGCTGATTGTCTCGCCGAAGGATGTGTCCGATACGTTTCAAAGCATCTGCGGCTATTCCGTCTACAGCCATCAAAATGAAATCAAGCACGGCTTTTTGACAATGCAGGGCGGACACCGCGCGGGACTGTGCGGCACGGCTGTTTACCAGAACGGTATGCTTTCCAATATCCGCGACGTTTCTTCCATCAATATCAGGATTGCGCGGCAAATCGGCGGGGCGGCGGATAAGCTGCTGGAAATGATGAACGGGAATTTCAGCGGACTTTTGCTCTGCGGCGCGCCGTCGTGCGGTAAAACGACGCTCCTGCGCGACCTGTCCCGCCAGCTTTCCAATACATACATGAAAAAAGTCGCCGTCGTCGATGAACGCGGCGAGCTGGCCGGAACCTGCTCGGGCGTATACCAAAATGATTTGGGGCAGAGCGACATCCTAGACGGCTACAGCAAGGGAGAGGGAATTTTACAGGCGGTACGCTGCCTGTCGCCGGAAATTATTATTTGTGACGAGGCCGGTTCAATCGACGATGTACGCGCCATTGAACAAGGCTTGAACGCCGGTGTTTCCATGATAGCGAGCATCCACGCTTCAACGCGCGCGGAGCTTTTGAGCCGCGTACAGGGCAGGCGGCTTTTGCAGACGGGGGCGTTTAAGCACGTGGCGTTCCTCAAGGGCAGGGAGCAGCCGGGTGAAGTTAAGGAATATATCGAAACGGAGGCGCTTTTTCATGCTGCGAATACTGTCGGTAGCGGTCATCATCATTTCAGGAGCGCTAATCGGGCTGTCGGCATCGCAGCGCGTAATCATGCGGGCCTCTTTTTTTGAACAGGCGGTTGGGTTTCTGACAGATTTGCAGACGCAGATGCGTTTTAGCGGCGACAGCCTTCCGGTGCTCCTTCGCACAGGCTCCGGAAAGCTTTTACAGCCGCTGCTGGAGGCCTGCGCGCAGGGAATGGAAAGCGGAGCGCCGTTTTTTGAGGCGTGGCGGACGGCGCTTATGCAGCTTCCGCACAGCATGGGGCTTTCAAAGGAGGATTTTCGCCTGCTTACGGATTTTGGCCAGGGCCTGGGCACGACCGACGTGGAAGGGCAGCTTATGCACTGCGAGCTGTATAAGACGATGTTTTCCTCAAGGCTCAAGCAGGCGCGCGAGGAAAAAGAAAAGAAGGTAAAGCTTTACCGGATGCTCGGTCTGTTCTCCGGCGTGGCCGTATCGCTTTTGATTCTGTAACAGGAAGGGGAAAACACAGTGGACGTTGATTTGATTTTTAAAATTGCCGCCATCGGCATCATAGTCGCCGTGCTCAACCAGGTGCTGATACGCTCCGGCAGGGAGGAGCAGGCGATGATGACGACGCTCGCGGGTTTAATCGTCGTACTGCTTATGATAGTCCAGCAGATAAGCGGCCTGTTTTCAACCATCAAGTCGCTGTTTGGGCTGTAGGCCATGAATATCCTGGGACTGTGCGTGGCGGTCATCATAGCGGCGGTGCTTTCCGTCATGCTGAAAAAATATAATCCAGAGATTTCCATGCTTGTCGCGGTTGGGGCGGGCGTCGTCGTCTTTGCACTGATACTCTCAAAAATCTCGCCGGCGCTTAACCAGGTGAGCAATCTGCTTACACGCGCGGGAATGCCCGTGGAATACGGAGGCATCCTGCTGAAATCGCTCGGCATCTGTTTTCTGTGCCAGTTTTCTTCAGACGCTTGCAAGGACGCCGGGCAGTCGGCGCTCGCCTCTAAGGTGGAGCTAGCGGGCAAGCTGATGATTGTGCTGATTGCCCTGCCGATGATAGAGGACATCACCCAGACGGCCGTTGGAATTATCGGCGGATGACCGAAAGACGGATAAAGGAATGGTAAAACGTATGGAACAGAGAAAAAAATGGATATTGCCGCTCCTTTTTTTGCTTTGTCTTTTTGTTTTCTGCCTGCCCGTCCACGCGGCGGAGGAGGAAACACAGCCGCGCGACAAGGAGCAGGGTATCAACGAAATATATGACGAACAGCTGAAAAACAGTGGGGCGGACGAGCTCTTCGGCGAGCTTCCGCCGGGCGCCCAAAAATCGATGGAGGACATAGGCGTGGATTCTCCAAGCTGGGAACAGCTCAATCATTTAAGCTTTGGCGCGGTTATGTCAAAAATTTTAGATATGGCCGGGCAAAACAGCGCCTCGCCGCTGTTTGCAACGGGCAAGGTGCTTGCGCTGATGCTTCTGTGCGCTTTGGTAGACGGTATGAAGCTTTCCTTCGGGGAAAAGCCGCTTGGCGGGATTATCGGGACGGTCGGGACGCTCTGCATCTGCGGCGTGCTGATTTACCCGATTGTCGAAACCATAGCGACGAGCGCGGGCATCATCCAAACGGCCTCCTCCTTTTTGCTGATGTATATCCCGGTAATGGCGGGCGTTATGGTTGCGGCGGGACAGGCCGTGTCGGGAGCCTCCTACTACGCGCTGATGATGGGCGCGGGTCAGGTGGTCACACAGATTGCCTCCCACGTGATTGTACCGCTGCTCAATGTTTTCCTGGGCCTTTCCGTTATAAGCTCCATTTCCCAGCGCATCAATTTAAAAGGCATCTGCGGCCTGTTTTCCAAGGTGACGAAATGGGTGCTCACGTTTGTTATGTCCGTATTCGTTTCCATTCTTACGTTCCAGACGATCATCGGCACAGCGGCCGATTCCGCGGGTGTGCGCGCCACGCGTTTTGCAATCAGCAGCTTTGTCCCTATGGTGGGCAGCGCCCTGAGCGACGCCTTTTTAACGGTGCAGAGCTGTGTGAAAATGCTCAAATCCGGCATTGGCATCTTTGCGGTATTGGGCAGCGTTTTTATCTTTTTGCCCGCGCTGCTTGAATGCCTCGTCTGGCTTTTGACCATCAACGTATGCGCAGCCGCCGGGGACGTGTTCGGGCTCAGCGTTCCGAGTACGCTGCTGCGTTCAGCGGGCAAGGTTATCAGCACGCTTATCGCCATCCTTTTGTGCTGTATGACGGTTTTTATCATATCCACGACAATCATCCTGATGATAGGGGGAAGCTGAAATGGAGGCGGTAGCGGCCTGGGCCACGGTGATTTGCATCTGCGCCTGCGCGGGCCTGGTGCTGGAGCTTTTGGCGCCGAACGGTACGATGGACAAAATCCTGCGCTTCGTACTGGGCGCGTTCATGCTGTGCGCCGTAATTTTTCCGCTCGGAACCCTGGTTTCCGGAATAAAAGCGGAGCTCAGCGGCATAGATTTTGAAAAAGAGACAACCTCAGGCTTTTCTGAGGATGTAACGAGCCAGTCGGAGGAAATCGCCAAGACGAGTGTTGCGAAGCTTGTCGAGGATTGCGTTGAAAAAACAGGCGCGAAGGCGCAAAATATTGCGCTTACTATGGATAGCGCGGACGACGGCAGCATATCTATTGTATTGGTTACCATTACAGTTGAACCGCAGTACAAGGACGACGCCGTCAAAATAAAAGCGGCGGTGGAAAAGGAACTGGATTTAAAAACAAAGGTTGTAGTCGCAAAAGGGGATGATGCAAATGCAGGATGAAGAAAGAAAGGGAGGCTGGAAGGAAAAGCTCCACAACCTGGTAACGGATGAAAAATATAAAAAGTTCATCATTATTGCGGGGCTTGCCGCTATCGCGCTGATTTTTATTTCCAATTTCTTCGATTCAGGCGCGAAAACAAAGCCGTCTACGGAACAAACCGTATATACGTCGTCGCAGACGGCGCTTGCGTACAAGCAGGAAATCGAAACGAGCCTTCAGGATATTATTTCGAGTATCGAGGGTGCGGGGACGACAAAGCTTTACGTTACGGTCGACAGCGGGACGGAGTATGTCTATGCCGCCGACGAGAAGGAAAGCAAAAGCCTGCAAAACGGAAAGGGCGACGGAAGTACCAAAACCGATGAATCGTCCGACAAGGAAAAAAGCTACATCACCGTGCGCCTTTCAGACGGCACGGAGCAGGCGATTGTACTCAAGGAAATCCAGCCGACTGTCCGCGGCGTCGTGGTCGTGTGCAGCGGCGGCGGGGATATTGAGGTTCAGCAGAGAGTGCTTGAGGCAGTGACGAAAGCACTTAATATATCGTCCGCAAAGGTTTGCGTGACAAAACTTTCAGAATAACAAGGAGGACATAGAAATGAAATTCGGAAAAAGACAGCTTGTATTGGCGGCGTTGGTGGTTGCGCTCGGCGCGGCGGTATATCTCAACTGGCAGTTCTCGGACAACAGCTCGCTCATCCAGCAAACCTCCGCAAGCGCGAACAAGCAAATAGGCCAGGCGCAGTTTGTAAACAATTCGACGGACAGCTCCGTGCCAAAGGACAAAAACACGAGCGGCAGTACCTCCTCTAATTCCTCCAAGGACGCAAGCGGCAAAAAGACACAGCCGAGCGAGGACGCGCTCGCCTACTTTGCGCAGGTGAAGGTGGAGCGCCAAAAGACGCACGACGGCGCTGCCGACCTTGCGAAGGAAGTGCTTGAAGCTGCCGATTCCTCAGATGAAGCGAAGAAAGAAGCGGTCGGCAAGGCGGCAGAAATTGCCAAAAACATGGAGCAGGAAACCAATATCGAAAGCCTCATCAAGGCAAAGGGCTTTTCACAGTGCCTCGCGTTTATCCAGAACGGGGAGTGCAGCATCGTCGTATGCAGGGGTGAGCTTGACGACGACGGGGTCATGGCAATCAAGGACATCGTAACCGGGCAGTCGGGAATCGAGTTCGACAACATAAAAATCACTGAGGTTTGACGGTTTTACCCGCGGGCGCGTACCAAAAGTGCGCGCCTGTTTTTATGTGTTGCCGCGATTGCTTTCATATGCTATAATAACCAGCAGGATAGCGCAGGAAGGCTCCTGCACGCTAATAAAAAATGTAGGGCAAACATATTGACAAGCAAGCACAAGCCTGTTATAATAGCTAGGTAAATAAAGCAAGGCAGGAATGCCTTCACCTATGGAGTACCGTCTGCATGGGTCAATACAGACAAACGCACTTTCGTGCGGAGGTTGGTTGTATTGCTGCGGGCGGATTTTCTGCCCGCGTTTTTTATTTTCAACATAACATTTTGGAGGTGCTTAACCATCAGCAACAAGGAACTACAGATTAACGACGAAATTCGAGACAGAGAACTCAGGGTAATCGGTAACGACGGCTCGCAGCTCGGAATCATGCCCACAAGCAAGGCTATGGCTCTCGCGGAGGAACAAAATCTTGATTTGGTGAAGATTGCCCCGCAGGTAACGCCGCCCGTATGCAAGATTATGGATTATGGCAAGTATAAGTTTGAGCAGGCCAAAAGGGAAAAGGAAGCGCGTAAGAATCAGCGCGTGGTTGAAATTAAGGAAATCAGGCTTTCCTTGAATATCGACACGCATGATTTCAATACGAAGCTCGGCCATGCTCTGCGCTTTTTGCAGGCAGGGGACAAGGTAAAGGTTTCGATTCGTTTCAGGGGCAGAGAGATGGGCCATCCCGAACAGGGCTATGAAACAATGAAAAAATTTGCGCAGGCATGCGAGGAAGCAGCCAATGTCGAAAAGCCCGCAAAGCTCGAAGGACGCAATATGCTGATGTTCCTTGCTCCAAAGCCCACGAAATAACACTTTCAAGGAGGACAAAATATTATGCCTAAGATTAAAACACACAGCGGTGCGAAAAAGCGCTTTAAGCTTACAAAGAACGGTAAAGTCATCCGCGCACACGCAAATAAAAGCCACATCCTCAACAAGAAATCCACAAAGCGCAAGAGAGGCCTGAGGCAGACCACGGTGGCCGACAAAACGAATGTCGTGCAGATTAAGAGGCTGATTCCCTACAAATAAGGGTAGGAACGCGCTTTCTCAACAACAAATTCAACCAATAACGGAGGTAACATAAAATGGCACGTGTAAAAGGTGCGATGATGACGCGCAAGAGAAGAAAAAAGACGTTAAAGCTCGCGAAGGGCTATTGGGGTGCAAAGAGCAAGCACTTTAAAATGGCGAAGCAGGCCGTTATGAAAAGCGGCAATTATGCCTATATTGGCCGCAAGCAGCGTAAAAGAGATTTCCGCCGCCTGTGGATTACCCGTATTTCGGCTGCCTGCCGTATGAACGGGGTCAACTACTCTACCTTTATGAACGGACTGAAAAAGGCGGGCGTTTCGCTCAACAGGAAGATGCTGTCCGAAATTGCAATCGCTGACCCGGCGTCCTTTGCAAAACTTGTCGAGCAGGCGAAAAACGCATAAGAAAAATTGAAAGCTGCGTTTGGGAGAATTCTCCCAAACGCTCTTTTCGTACATACGCTTCTCAGAATTTTAAAAAAGAAGGGCGGTGCTGCCAGTAATGGACGCGATTACGAGCAGGGAAAACACGGCGGTAAAGGAAATTCAAAAATTATCAAAAAGTACGAAGCAGAGGCATAAAAGCGGTCTTTTCGTGATTGAGGGCGCAAGGCTCTGCGAAGACGCGCTGAAAAGCGGAATCAAAATTCAAAAGGTTTGCATTATGCAGGATGCACTGGAAAAGCACGCACAGCTTATCGACAGGCTGTGCGACGGTGCAAAAAAAACGCATATTTTTCAAAGAAGCCTGTTTTCCGCGCTTTCTGATTTGGTTACGCCGCAGGGCATTTTATGTATCTGCCGCATGCGCGAAGAAACCTATCATTTGGAAAACGGCTCCTATATCGGCCTTGAACACATTCAGGACCCGCAGAATATGGGAACCATCCTGCGTACTGCAGAGGCGCTTGGAATAACCGGCGTGGTTATGTCGCAGGACTGCTGCGATATTTATTCGCCAAAGGTCCTGCGCGGCAGCATGGGAGCCGTATTCCGTCTGAATTTTATGATTACGGACGACCTGCCCGCGTATGCGCTTGACCTGCAGCTAAACGGGTTTACAACGTTCGGTGCCGTCGCCGACCGCGCCGCGCGCCCCGTCACTCAGCTTTCCTTATCAAAAACGGACAAATCGGCTGTTTTTATCGGAAACGAAGGAAACGGCCTGTCCCAGGAGCTCCTTGATGCCTGCATCGAAAGAACAACCATTCCAATGGGAGGACGTGCGGAATCGCTCAATGCGGCTACCGCCGCGTCTATCGTCATGTGGGAAATGGTCAGGGAGCGTTTATGAGCCGGGGAAACGACCGTGCTCTTTATTGGATTTGGCTGCAGCGCGTACTGGGCTACGGAAATCCAAGAATCAAGCAAATTGCCGCGGCTTATCCCAATATTGAGGATTTTTACCACGCAAGCCTTGCCCAAAAGCGGCTGTGCACACATTTTACCCCCGCGCAGGAAAACGCCTTTTTAAAGGAAGACCTGCAAAATTCACAGGCGGTTATTGACCGATGTGAAAGTTTGAATTACAATATAATAACGTTTGAGGATGAAATTTATCCCAAACGGCTCAAAGAAATCTATAACCCGCCCAGTGTTCTATACGTGGCCGGCACGCTTCCAAGGCTTAATGATTATTTGTGTATCGCAATCGTCGGAACGCGGACAGCTACGCGCGAAGGCGTACGCACTGCCTTTACAATGGCCGCGGACCTTGCAAAAGCGGGTGCCGTCGTCGTAAGCGGCGGGGCGCTCGGCATTGACTGCGCGGCGCACCGCGGTGTTTTGCAGGCGGGCGGCGTAACGGTCTGCGTGCTGGGGTGCGGCATCAACTGCCGCTACCTGATGGAAAACGAGCAAATGCGAAAGCTTATCACCGTAAACGGTGCGGTTGTTTCGGAATACCCGCCGGACTTTAAACCGCTTGCGCGCAATTTCCCGATGCGCAACCGCATTATTTCGGGCCTTTCAAACGGGGTGGTCGTTGTGGAAGCGGGGGAGAAAAGCGGCTCGCTTATCACCGCCGACCTTGCGCTTGAGCAGAACAGGGATGTGTTCGCGGTACCCGGCAGTATTACGAACACCGTATGCAAGGGCTCGAACACCCTAATTAAACAGGGCGCGCGAGCGGTTACAAGCTTTTCGGACATTTTAGAGGAATACCTCGGTGTGGACGAGTTGCCGGAAGAAACGCCTGTAAGCCAGGATTTTGAACGTGAAATCAACGCCGTGCCTACGGCAACAACCAAGGGACACGAAAAAAACTATGATAATCCACAGCCGGCTGCGTATTATAAAAATGATACGCAGCCGGTCGGAAAAGAAAAAGAAGAAGAGAACGAACCACTGTCGCGGGACGCGCAGGCGGTGCTCGGCGTATTGTCCGAAAGCGAAATCCCGCTCCATGTCGATTTATTGATTGAACGGCTTGGGCTGTCTCTTATACACATCTGACGCTGCCGACGAATAGAGAGGTGTAGAT
>UQHH01000008.1 GCA_900540865.1 uncultured Oscillospiraceae bacterium | reverse complement strand
TGAGGGTAACAAAATGAAGCTTAAACGTGCGGTATCTTTTCTTACACTCGTTGCTTTTTTTGCAACATGCTTTGTGATTTTTCCAGGAAGCAGCTTATCTGCGGCTGTAAGCACACCTTCAAATATATATTATGCCGTAGATGCGCAGCGCGTTGGCGGCCAGGTGTATCTCGGTGGTAGCGGCTGTTCAGATAAAGGACAGATTGCATATTTTAACCAGGTGGGACATAGCTTAACCTTTACGGTTAACGCGCAAACCAAACGGACATATTGCCTTGGCATCAGATATTCATGCGGTGCCAACAACCAAAAAATGACGCTCTCTGTGAATAATGAATTAACTGCAAAGTTAAATTTTAGCTATACCGGAACATGGGGCGAATCATGGAAAACTATATATAAATCGGTCAATTTGAATCAAGGGCAAAACAAAATAGTAATCCGTATTGACACAGGTGACGGAGCGGCAAATTTTGATTATATTATGCTGGATACAGATAACGGTGAAAAAACACCAAATGACCTAAGCGATGACGTTTATTTTCCGGGCATCGGTAATCAATCAGGATTAAACTCTTGTGTTACCTATTCAAGAGTGCATACCATTTACTCTTATATGGTATCCCGGGTGAATAATCTGGCACAGCCATTGCGTTTATCCCCGAAATGGGTTTATAACCGTATTGGCGGCTATGATAAAATACATAAAATCCTAACTGAAAATGGATGCGCTACATTACTAGAAGATCCGTATCCAACAGGGATAAGTGACGTTGAATACAATTATCCATGGAATGTGGAAGAATCAACGGCTAAAAATGCGCTCAAATACCGGCTGGACCCCAATTATGGAAATAGCGGTGAATTGATACAGCACGAAACAACCAATTCTGTCAATGTGATTAAAAATCATATTGATAATGGCCGTCCGATTTCTGTTACAGTAAGCTGGCCGGAAGGTTCAGAACCATTTAAATGGATTTGGGCAGACAACAAGGATGCTGTTGTTGCCGCCAAGGAAACCGGCAAGTGGTGGCATCAGGTTGCTATTGTAGGATATGATGACGATTATATTTGTACATATAACAATAAAACGTTGCAGGGTGCTGTTAAGGTAGCAAACCAACATGGAGATGGCTGGCAACGCTCCGGCTATATTTGGGTTATGTATGATGCATTAAACAAACAGTCTTCTATTTTGCCGGAAACAAACGGAGATAGGACTTCTTTCTTTGGTTCTACTGGCGAAAACGAGTTAATAACATACCAAGCGCTGCCTTCGAGTGCGCCTGAATTAACCGCTATTGTTCACGTAAATACCAACAATCGCAGTAGCTTCCAAGTTTCTTTTACAGGCAGTTCACCAGACAAAGAAGATAAAACCATTACACCGTATTTAACTAATTATAATGCTACAAGAGGTATAAGAACGTTCAGCGGTCTGAAAAGCACAAATAGTACATATGAAGACGGTGTTTTTGCTTATAATTTAAATGAACTCAGCGATTACGAAAATATCTCTGTTACAGTTTCCAGTAATATCCCCAGGTCAACAGGTGAAATTACTGTAAATAAAATTATGTTAGAAAATGCTGCAGGCAAAGTATTGTCTCTAAAAACACCACGTGAAACCTTCAGCGATACTTCTAAAACGTATGTGCTTGAACCGGGCTATTCTATTAACTTTAATGCCAATGGCGGCTTTAACGCGCCGGACTCTCAATGGAAAACAAAAGATGAAACATTACGGTTAAGTGGAACCAGCCCTACTAAAGCGGGCTGTACCTTCCTGGGCTGGGCGGTATCACCTAAGGCAACAACCCCCACCTATTACCCAGGAGGAACATTTACTGAAAATGTCGATACAACGCTTTATGCAGTTTGGCAAGAAGGCGGTGTTGCCGCAGGCGGGCGGCATTCATTTGTGCTGAAAAGCGACGGGACAGTCTGGGGCTGGGGCTACAATGCCTCCGGGCAGCTTGGAGATGGTACCACTACCACCCGGACCACGCCGGTAAAGATAAATGGGTTAACCAACGTTGTTGCTGTTTCGGCAGGCGATACATACAGTGTGGCGCTGAAAGGGGACGGCACGGTCTGGACCTGGGGAAATAACGGCAACGGGCAGCTTGGAGACGGTACTACCACCGCCCGGAGCACGCCGGCACAGGTACCAAATCTAAATAATGTCATTGCCGTATCAGCAGGTTACAGGCATACCTTTGCGTTAAAAGGCGACGGTACCGTATGGGCCTGGGGCTGCAACAGTGATGGGCAGCTGGGCAATGGCAGCACTGCAGACCAAACGAGGCCGGTTAAAATTACAGCTCTGAGCAATGTTTCCGCCATAGCGGGGGGAGAACGCCATAGCCTGGCCTTAAAAGAGGATGGAACAGTCTGGAGCTGGGGCTATAACATCAACGGGCAGCTAGGCAATGGCAACACCACAAGCCGGTCTACCCCCGCGCAAATACCAGGCCTTAGCGGGATGACAGCAGTTTCCGCAACCTACCGCCACAGCATGGCGCTGAAAAATGATGGTACCGTATGGGCCTGGGGCTATAACAGCGCCGGGAGACTCGGTGATGGAACGCAAACTACACGGACTACACCTGTAAAGGTACAGAATTTAAGCGGCGTAACCGCTATTTCAACAGGCGAGCTTCACAGCACGGCGCTGAAAAGTGACGGAACGGTATGGGCCTGGGGCTATAACAATGCGGGCAGGCTTGGCGACGGTACTGAAACGAATAGGCTGGTTCCGGTACAGGCCTTCGGTTTAACCGGGATTGCAGCCCTGTCAACAGGCAGTTACCATAACATGGCATTAAGAAGCAACGGCTCGGTATATACCTGGGGATACAATGATTTTGGTCAGATTGGTAATGGGACTAGGAACAACCAATTACTGCCGACAATTGTGAGTGTTGAATAGTTATTGAACTGGAAACAATTAAAATTTAATTGTTAGGTAGAAAGAACTGCAAGGATAAGAGACGCCAATCCGATTTGTTACTCTCTTACATATTAAAAGAAGCCGATTGCTAAATGCAATCGGCTTCTTTTTAGAGGGTTTGTTCATATTATCTGTATTCTGCTGACGTCTTTAAATCATACGATGTTTAATAGAGGTTCGGTTTTGTTGTTATTAGTCTCATATAGCCAGACTTTTTATGGAAATGGTGAAATTCGTTTAATTGTAAGCGTTGCGTTTGTAAGCGTGGTCAAATCAAATGCTGCGGCTCCAGTAGATAAAAATGCCAAATCAACCTGGCCGCTCAGAAATTCGATGACACTGTCTTGTAGGATTGTGGTTTCAGTTGTGGAAAGCGTGCTATATTGCAACGTGGAATCAATAAAATTGCCGTCCTGGCGTACTCCCGCTGAAATTGTCTGGTCTGGCGTCTCGACTGGAGCAATACGAATCATATAATTGATTTCATATTCGCCTGGAATGAAAACTTGCAGGCTGTTTGGATTTGTCCCAACATCAAAAGAAGGCATAAAATTGTTAAGCTGTATCTGCTCAACCTGGCCGCTGGCAGAAAAATCAAACGATTGAACAATGTTGGAATAAAGACCGCCGAAAACTGTTTGCGTTGTCCTGCCGTCGATTTCGACAGTTGCTGGATTGTCGAACAAATTAATATTTAAATTGGGGGATATAAAGTTTAAATCCTCTCCGAACCTGATAGGTATTGGACCGCCGTTGCCATTTATATAAAACAGAACATCTCCTGGATTGAAGGTGCCTTCCGGTCCCTGCTCGCCTTGTGGTCCAGGTATTCCCTGTAGCCCCTGTTCACCCTGTGGTCCCTGTTCGCCCTGCGGTCCGGGTACTCCTTGTTCACCTTGTGGCCCAGGTACTCCCTGTGGCCCGGGTATGCCCTGCGGCCCGGGTAGTCCTTGTGGTCCTTGCTCACCCTGTGGACCCTGTTCACCTTGTGGCCCCTGTTCGCCCTGTGGCCCCTGCTCGCCCTGTGGCCCGGGTATGCCCTGCGGTCCGGGTACTCCCTGTAGTCCCTGCTCGCCCTGTGGCCCGGGTATGCCCTGCGGTCCGGGTACTCCCTGTAGTCCCTGCTCGCCCTGCGGCCCGGGTATGCCCTGCGGCCCGGGTACTCCCTGTAGTCCCTGCTCGCCCTGCGGCCCAGATTCGCCCTGCGGTCCGGGTACTCCTTGTAGACCTTGCTCACCTTGCGGTCCAGGTACGCCTTGCGGCCCCTGCTCTCCCTGCGGTCCGGGTTCGCCCTGCGGTCCAGGTTCACCCTGTGGTCCGGGTGCGCCCTGCGGTCCAGGTTCACCCTGTAATCCAGGAACGCCCTGCGGTCCAGGTTCACCCTGTGGTCCGGGCACACCCTGCGGTCCGGGTTCACCCTGCGGTCCGGGTGCGCCCTGCGGTCCGGGTGCGCCCTGTGGTCCAGGTTCACCCTGCGGTCCGGGTGCGCCCTGCGGTCCAGGTTCACCCTGTGGTCCGGGGACACCTTGTGGTCCAGGTGCGCCCTGCGGCCCAGGTATGCCCTGCGGCCCTCGGCAGCATACACAATTGCAGCAATCATAACAATTATCATGAGGTTTTTCGTCCATAAAATCGCTATTATTTTTATATATTTTCATGTTAGTACCATTCCTCTCTACACGCATCTGTAACCATATACGTATCAAGTACCTAATATAAGTTTATGTCGAAGACTGGCAAGTAGTTCCTGTGTTTATGTAACGTGTTTTTGGTACTCTCGCGTATATAAATAAGGCCCGGTTTTCGAACATTTGTATTGAAAGCCAGGCCTTTTGTTATATCTAAACCAAATGGAAAAGTTTTTCTTAAATTGGCTGTATTTACATATTTTTAAATTGATAAGTGCTTATTTTGGACGAACCGCTGCATTGTTTATGATTTTTTTAATATTAGGGGCTGGCTTAAATTATATAAATTTATGCTTTTTAATTCAGACTTTATGGAAAGCGAGAATCTTTCATTTATTTAAATAAAAATTTGGCGGGAAATTTTGGGACTATTTACAAATTGTTTCTTGCTGATAAACACTATATAATAGTGCTGTATTTTGTCGATTTCCATACGCAAGGCACGCAAAGCGTTATTTTCGAGGTTTTCCACAAGGCGCTTAAATATTTTCATCGTTTTATAAAAACGATACAAGGATAAATACAGAACCATAAAATTTGAGGTGGACTATGAGAATTATCCGGATTGCGATATGTGACAGATGCCAGAAAGACCGGGAATATTATGCCTCCCGCTGCCGGGAGATTGGCCAGCACTGCTCCATTAACCTGAGAATCAGCCTATATGAGAGCAGCAGCGACCTTCTTTTTGATTTAGACAGCCCAAAGCTGCGGGAAGATTTGGACATTTTATTCCTGGAGGCCGACGCACCCGAATATGACGGGATTGAAACCGCTTTCACGCTGCGGCAGATGGGTTACAGCGGTCAAATTATTTTTTTGGCTCATAAAAATCCCGGGGATCGGATTGAGGAGATATTTGAGACCCAAGGGTCGGGGTATCTGCTGAAACGGGTACCCGACCATTTTGAATCGGTTTTTCAGCGTGCGGTCGATACCGTCAACGAACTACGTGAGGAATATGTTCTGTATAACCGTATTGGGGAATACAGGCAGATTGCCATTTCAGAAATTTTATATTTTGACGTGCAGAAAAATTTGGTTTGTGTTCACTATGGCCATGAGTATTTTGAATTTTTATCTACATTGAAAAAGGTACAAATTCAGCTTTCAGAACGGGGATTCTGCCGGATTCACCGGCTGTATGTTGTGTCGCTCGACCATGTCCGCCGCCTTACATATACCGAAGCGGAGCTTTCCGACGGGACGAAGCTGCCCGTAGGGAGAACCTATTACGCTGCTTTTAAGGAAGCCTTGGAAAGCTGGCGGCGTTCGGAAAGTCAGGAGGAAAGCATATGAAAAGGACGATTTTAGCTCTGTCCATTCTATGTTTTCTCCTTTTAAGGAGTCCTCTTTCTGTAAACGCAGAGCAAACATATAACTGTACGGCTGGGCAGCATAAATATTCGATTGTCGCGCACACGCCCGCTACAGAACAGATGGACGGCACAGATGTATTCCGATGTGAATTATGCGGTATGGAATATGAGGCGGTGCTTCCGGCAACCGGGCATACCTGGAGCGAATGGGTGGAAGACAAGGCGCCTACCTGTACCGAGCCGGGACAGCGGCACCGTACCTGCAGCCTGCACAAACCGCATGACGAAACACAAAGCATTCCTGCTTTGGGGCATGATTACAAGCTCACCGAAACGCCGCCGGAATGCGATACAGACGGTGTGAAAACCTATACTTGTTCCCGTTGCGGCAAAAGCTATACTGAACCGGGCATAGCGGCGCTGGGACATGACTATGTGGAAAAAATTACAAAAGAAGCTTCCTGTACCGAAAATGGGATAAAAACCTATAGCTGTTCCCATGACAAGGCGCACAGCTATACCGAGCCTGTTCCGGCCGCCGGCCACGAATATGGTGAATGGACGGTGAAAGTTCCCGCGAAAGAGGGAGAAGCCGGTATAGAAGAACGCGTCTGCAAAAGCTGCGGGCAGAGCGAGCAGAGAGAAATACCCGCGCTCCCGCTGCCAAAGCAGCCGGAACCACTGTTTAACGCTTTGGATATGGCGCTTGCGGGTTTTGACGTCCTGCTGATTATTTTCGGCGCCGTTACCCTGTATCCCAGCCTGGCGGCAATCAGGCGCGTCAATAAGCTGTGGAAGCAGCATCTTGCTTCTAAAAAATTTCGTGGCTAGGAGGTAAATAACATGACGTGGATGAATTGGATTAGCATAGCCATTACTGCGGCGTTGGTCGCCGCATATATCGTCCTGAAAATTTACGCGAAGCGTAAAACTGACCAGTACGACGGGCTGGGCGGAATCATCACCCGGCGCAAAGCGGCGGTAAAATCCTCCGGGCCGGTGCAAAAAACGACCGAAACTGACACAGAAAAACATAAAACAACGTAGTTCGTCACAATACGGCTACCGTTCATACAAATCCTTAACACAAAACGAAATTCAAGTGCTATTATACGGACAGTGAGAAAAGCAGATGCCTTGCAGGCTAGCGCCGGTAATGGCAGGCAAAAAAGCCTGCGTGTAAAAACCGGTATCTCAAATTTGATTTGAAAAGAGGCGTTTTCCAGCTGTCTAAAAAGGAGGCTATTATCAGATATGGAACCTGTCAAGCCCGGCGCCCCGGCTGGCCAGGAGCCGGATTCCGGCACAGGCGCCGCCGCGCCGATTCATTCGGATTCCAAGGACGTTACCCAATTGGAACCTGAAATATCCGCCACGCAGCAGCAAAGCGAAGAACAAAAACCGTCTAAGAAAAAACGCGTTCGTTCAATTATTTTTGAATGCCTGTTTTATGCGGTGCTGATTGCTGTTATCGTGACAGTGTATTCCGCAACACAGGGGAGCGGGAACGCCCCCCGTTCCATCTTCGGATACACCTTCTCAACGGTGCTGACCAGCTCCATGCAGAGCGAGCTGCCCCAGGGCTCCCTCGTCGTTACCCAGCAGGTTGACCCCAATACGCTCAAGGCCGATGACAACATCACCTTTATGCAGAAGGACGGTACGACCGTTACCCATAAAATCGTGGGCATCCACGAAAACTACGAACAGAGCGGTATGCGGGCCTTTGTGACCATGGGAATCGAAAACGGCATGGCCGACGACGGCGTTGTCTGGGCCGACAACGTGGTCGGCAAGGTGGTATGGCACAACCTATTCCTCGGCGAAGCCTTCAGCTATGTAAAAACAAACCTTCTTTTTGTTGGAGCTATGGTTGTACTGGTCATCGGGTTTATCGTTGCTTTGCGTGTGTTTATTGCGTCCAGCAGGAAAAATTCAGGGGGCGCTAAATCGAAATAACAGCGTAAAACGCAACTGGAAGGATAAATCAAGCTTTATTTTTAAGCAGGCCAATATTCAGCAACGCATGAATATCACAGTATGTTGTGGTTTTCATGCGTTGCACAAATACAAAATCGGGCTCTTGCCGAAATACTGCAAAAAGCAGACGGGGCAGCCTGCGCTCCCTGAAGAGTGGGTATGTCAATTTTAAAGGCATGAAATCAACGCCGTTGGATAGGACGGCGCCGGGTAACCGTGCGCCCGTTGCTGTCGAAATTTATCGAAATAAGTCGAAAACAAAACCAATATTCATTAAAAATTACGGCCTGGGAGGGAAAATGATGGTAAACGCTTGTGTATACGCGTGGCTCTTTGTCCCATAAACGGGCTTGTTTTTTTAAAACCTAATTTTCAGAAAAGTGAAACATACGATAGGAGGGATAATATGAACGCAAAGGGTACAGGCCGCCGTGTTTTAGCGGCGGCCGTCGTCGGTATTATGGTATTGGCAGCAGTATTGGGTGGTACATATGCGTGGAATAATTACCGCCAGCATAAAACAAACGACGCCAACGCCGGCGCGACCTTTTACAAAGCACGTTTAGTAGAAAAATATGACCCCGCCAAAGCGGAAAACTGGAAAATCTCAGACCCGGCTGTTGAAAAACAAGTCCGCGTCAAAAATCCCGGCAAAGAAACGCCGGACGATACACGGGTATATGGCGACGTTTACGTCCGCCTTCAGTTCAAGGAATTTATGGAGCTGTATCCGGTCACACAGGAGTACAGCGATTACCGTTACATGGTAGACGCGGACGGTGCCTTTATCAGCTTTGACCCGAAGGTGCGCTATACCGTCACACCGGACGGCAACGGCGACCCGGCGGTCACCGTGGGAAGCGGCACGCTCTCCGGGCAGGACGCCGCCAGGGCGTACGCCTCGATTATAGAGGCGAAATATGGAGGAACCCCCCATGTAATCGAACAGGTACGTATGTACGACACCCCCAAGCATATCGACGAATACCCGGCGGACGGCGTGGAAGACGGCGTGAAGGACAGCGACCTTCCCTTTTACATCCGCACGCAGCAGGGCGACCCGAACGGTATTTACGGCGACTTTATCGTGACCGACCAAGTCGTTGACCGTACGGTAGGCAGCCGTTCCCTTGTTACCGGCGTTTTAAACGCTAAGTCCGACCAAAGCAGCCGTCATCAGGACGACATCAACACCGCGGACACGGTCGGCAGCACGCAGACCGGCAACGGTGAATGCCTCTACACGCCGCACCAGTGGCAGGAGGGCCTGTACAAATGGCAGCCATCTCCTGTAGGCATAACGGGCGAAAGCTTTTTCGATTACGTCCAATGGGTATACGGCAGCGATGTAATCCTGCTGAGCCAGTGGGACGGCCAGCCGGTTAAAAAATGGATTGTGGACGACTCCGCGGAAAATACCGAGGGCTGGGTCTATTGGGGCATGTATTTAAAGCCTGAGGAATCCACCTCCAATTTCCTGGAGCAAATTCAACTGGTAGCGCAGCCGGACGACGCGTTTTACTATGCCATCCATGTAGATATGCAGGCCGTTTCCTATAACGAGCTTGGCCGCTGGAAAACGCCGGGAGATCCTTCCGGCAACAACGAAATCGTGGAAGCGCTGCAAAAGGCCGGCATGAAGGTTACAGCCGTTACCCTGAGCCCCAATAACCTCAGCGAGGTGTATTTCGGCCAGGCACAGCAGTTCCGCGCTACGGTCATCGGCTCGGTCGGCATCCCGCAGGATGTACAGTGGAGCCTAACGGGCAGCAGCGGCGGTTCGTTTATCAGCGATACGGGCCTTCTGACCGTCGGTACCAACGAAACGGCGTCCTCCCTGACCGTTACCGCATCTTCGCGGATTGACCCCGAAAAATCGGCAAGCATCAAGCTTAATGTAGCCGTAAAGCCTGTCGTATCGGGCGTAAGCATTACGTCGCCCGCGCAGCCTGTTGCGTTGCCCAAGGGCGCAGTACAGCAGTTTCGCGCGAACGTCACAGGCACAAACATTACACAAAAGGTAACCTGGCGTGTAGAGGGAAACGCTTCCGCCGGAACCGTTATCGATGAACACGGCATATTGACCGTGGGAGCGGACGAAACCGCTTCCGCCATCAGGGTGGTTGCGCAGTCGGTGCAAGCGGGCGCGGCCGGAGAGGCTGTCACCGCGGAAATCGCCGTCGCCATTTTATAATCATTGCTGATAAGGCCAGGCGGTTTTCCGCTGAACCTTACGATATCAATATGTGAAAAGGAGAGTTAAAAGGATGACGAACACAGACAGCAAAAAGCGGCGCAAAAGAATAACCGCCGCCGTGTCGATGGTTCTGATTTTGGCGCTGCTCGGCGGCACCTTCGCCTGGAACAACTACCGCCAGCACAAAACGAACGACGCCATGACCGAAGAACTGCTTTACAAAGCGGTGCTGGTAGAAGAGTACGACCGTACAAAGGCGCAGAACTGGAACCCCGTGAATCCGGAGCTTTCAAAGAAAATCAGCGTATGGAACCCCGGGAATTCAGAGTCGCAAAGTGATGACAGGACCTACGGCGACATTTTTGCCCGTATCCAGCTCAAGGAATTCATGGAATTCTATCCCATGATTCAGGAATACACGCCCGACCGCTATATGATTGACACGGACGGGCGCTTCATCACCTTCTATCCCGGCACAAACTACAGAATTACAGCCGACGAGGAAACCGGTTGGCCGGTAGTGCTTGAAACCGACGCCCCCGCGGGCGGCGCCGTTTTTGAGGGCGGCGAGGACGCGGCAAGGGAATACGCCCGCATCCTCAGCTTAAAGGCGGATAACGGCGAGCACATTGTCGCAAGGCAGCGCGTTTATTTCACGGCGTTTCGTACCACGTCGATTTCCGCTAACCGCCTTTCTATTTCTGCGTACCTGTCCCGTTACAACGCCATCCACGGGACAAGCCTTACCGTTGACGACCTCACGGTTGACCCCGCGGGCGAAATTCTCAACGTCAACAGCCAGTACCTTCCGGCGGGCATTGTCAATCCGGAAACAGGTCTCGACGACGATGAGCTTCCCTGGTACATCCAGACGAAGGAAAACGACCCCAACGGCGTTTACGGCAATTTTGTACTGCTCGACGCCCAGGTCAACAATGAAAACCCGCGCAATATCCTTATCGACGAGGACGAGAACGGCATTGCCGACTTCCTGCAAACGCCAATCCCCGAACGGGCCAACGAAGACCAGAACAAGGACATGACCGGCGTGCATGACGACCTGCACGACGAGCTCATCGATTCCGCCGTGGATGTCGGCTACACCATCCCGCAGGTAAACGGCGAATGTGAATACACCCCGCACCGCTGGGCGGACGGCAAAAACAAATGGGAAATAAACGGACAGAATAACCCCAGCTTCTTCGACTACATAGAATGGGTATACGGGGAAAATGTTATCTTATTAAGCGACTGGGACGGCAAGCCGGTCAAAAAATGGATTATCGACGACCGCGAAACCGGCACAGACGACGGCTGGGTATGGTGGGGCCATTACCTCGCCCCCGGCGAGCAGACCGACAATTTCCTTGAAAAATTGGCGCTCATCAAGCCGTCGGACGATAAAATGTACTACGCAATCCACGCCGATATGCAGGCTGTAAGCTACGAGGAGCTTACCCGCTGGGAAGAGGCAAACGACCCAAGCGGCAACGACCAAATCGTTGACGCACTGCGCAAATCCAAAATGAAGATTAACTCCGTTGCCATCAAGGAAAAGCCCATTGATATCATGCGCGGCACAAGCTATGGCTTCAGCGCGGCCGTACAGGGTTCTATCGGCGTAAATAAGGCCGTCACCTGGAGCCTGGTTGGGTATAACGGCACGCTCAGCAGTATCGACCAAAACGGCAGGCTCACCGTCGGCGCGGCGGAAACCGTACCGACCCTCACCATACGCGTTACCTCTGTTTATGACGACTCCAAGTACGCCACATGGACGGTCAACGTAAGGTGGGACGAAAGCGTGAACGGCGCGACCCACGTCATTCCCGGCGAAAAGCTCGATGACGACTCCGACTGGATGGCAATCACGGAGCAAGACGGCTATTACCTGATTGTCCGCTTGAATAGCCTGCCTGTCGGCGAAGTGAGTTTTAAGGATTCCGGCAATTACGATTACGCAGCCTCTAACGTAAAACAGGCCATTGAGCTTTGGTACGACAATACCAACACCGGAACAAACGCGGGAGCCTCCACCGGCTCGCTCGCCGGCTTGAAATCCTTTGCGGTAAAGAGCGACGCGGACGTCGTGGTAGGCGAGTATGGCAACATCACCGCCGACATCAGCACGCCGAATGCGGAAGAAGGCTATGCCTACCCGTTTGCGCTTTCTTACCAGGAGGCTGCGAGATATATGTGTAAGGAATGGCACAACGGAACAAGTTTGGAGACAACCGGCCGGCGCCAATATACGCTGAGCAACTGGAATTTTTTCAGCACTTACGTTACTTCTGAAACTGCTAGCTGGACCCGCTCCCCTGGTATAGCCGCTACAGATGCGGGATGGCTGCACCATGCTACGGGAGGGGGACTGGGGCGCAATCCGGTGACCGTATCGAATTATCTCCATCCTGCCATGTGGGTCAAGGCAGAAATCTTTGACTAAACTTCCTTTTACGTTTTGAAATAAAATTGCCTTTACAGGCTATTACTCCGGGGCGGCATTCCCGCCCCGCAAGCGGCCGGAAAGCCGCTTTGGCATATGGAATCTATTACAAAGGAGAGTTGAAAGGATGACGAACACAGACAGTAAAAAGCGGCGCAAAAGAATGACCGCCGCCGTGTCGATGGTTCTGATTTTGGCGCTGCTCGGCGGCACCTTCGCCTGGAACAACTACCGCCAGCACAAAACGAACGACGCCTCGACCAAAGAGATGCTCTATAAGGCCACGCTCGTAGAAGAATACGACCGGACCAGGGCGCAGAACTGGGACCCCGAGAATCCGGAGCTTACAAAGAAAATCAGCGTATTCAATCCCGGAAATACAGAAACACAGGGCGACGACAAAACCTACGGAGACATTTTCGCCCGCATCCAGCTCAAGGAATTCATGGAATTCTATCCAGTCGTTCAGGACTATACACAAGACCGCTACATGATTGGTACGGACGGGCAGTTTATCAAGTTCTTCCCCGGCACGAACTACGACATTACAGCCGACGCGGAAACCGGCTGGCCGGTAGTGCTTGAAACCGACGCCCCCGCCGGCGGAACCATCTTTGAAGGCGGCGAGGACGCGGCGGCGGAATATGCCCGCATCCTCAGCTTGAAAGCGGACAACGGACTCCATCAGGTAAGGCGCCAGCGTATTTACTTTACGCCGCTTCGTACCACGTCGGTCGCCGCCAATTACGATTCGATTGACTCCTGGCTCCGCCACTACAATGCCGTCAACAACACGAACCTTCTCCTGCCCGATATCACGATTGACGGCGCGGGCGAAACGCTCAACGTCAACAGCCAGTACCTTCCGGCGGGCTTAGTAAACCCGGAAACAGGGCTTGACGACAACGAGCTTCCGTGGTTAATCCAGACGAAGGAAAACGACCCGAACGGTGTTTACGGCAATTTTGTGCTGCTCGACGCCCAGGCCGACAACGCCAACCCGCGCAATATGCTTATCGACGAGGACGAGAACGGCATTGCCGACTTCCTGCAAACGCCAATCCCCGAACGGGCAAATGAAGACCAGAAAAAAGACCCGGACGGTAAGCACGACGAGCTCATCGATTCCGCCGTGGACGTCGGCTACACCATGGAGCAGGTAAACGGCGAATGTGAATACACCCCCCACCGCTGGACAGGCGGTATGAACAAGTGGGACGTAAACGGCCCGAACAACCCCAGCTTCTTCGACTACATTGAATGGACATACGGTGAAAACGTCATACTGCTCAGCGATTGGGACGGCAAGCCGGTAAAAAAATGGATTATCGACGACCGCGCCGAGGGCAACAGCGACGGCGTTGCCGACTTCCTGCAAACGCCAATCCCCGAACGGGCGGACGAGGACCAGAAAAAGTCTCCCGACGGCCTGCATGACGAGCTCATCGACTCCGCCGTGGATGTCGGCTATACCATACCGCAGGTAAACGGCGAATGCGAATACACGGTTCACCAGTGGGTGGACGGCATGAACCAGTGGGACGTAAACGGACAGAATATGCCCAGCTACTTCGACTACATAGAATGGGTATTCGGTGAAAACGTGATACTGCTCAGCAACTGGGACGGCAACCCGGTCAAAAAATGGATTATCGACGACCGCGACGCGGGCAACAACGACGGCTGGGTATGGTGGGGCCATTACTTAGCCCCCGGCGAGCAGACCAGCAATCTTCTGGAAAGCCTGATGCTGGTAGCGCCCTCAGATGAAAAAACGTATTACGCCCTGCACGCGGACATGCAGGCTGTCAGCTACGAGGAGCTCACCCGCTGGGAAGAGGATAACGACACAAGCGGCAACGACCAGATTGTCGATGCCCTGCGCAGGTCTATCCTCAAAATCAGCTCCGTTACCATCAAGGAAGAGCCTGCGGAAATCATGCGCGGCACAACCTTTGAATTCAGCGCGGCCGTACGCGGCTCCGTCGGCGTGAACAAGGCCGTCACCTGGAGCCTGCTTGGCTACAACGGCACGCTCAGCAGCATCGACCAAAACGGCTTGCTCACCATCGGCGCGGCGGAAACCGCCACGCAATTGACCGTACGCGCAACCTCTGTTTACGACAATACCAAGTACGCCACATGGACCTTTAACGTAAGGCCTGATAACAGCGTGGACGGCGCGTCCCACATCATCCCCGGCTCCAAGCTCAACGACGACTCCGACTGGATGGCAATCGCGGAGGAAGGCGGCTATTACCTGATTGTCCGCTTGAACAGCCTGCCTGTCGGCCAAATCATTTATATGCCATCTGGCAATTACAATTACAGTACCTCCAACGTAAAACAGGCCATTGAGCTTTGGTACGACAATATCAACACCGGCACAAACGCTGGCCCCTCCACCGGCACCCTGGAGGGTTTAAAGTCCTTTGCGGTAAGGAGCGACGCCGACACGGTAACGGGTTCGTATGCAAATATTACCGCCGCCATCAGCAAACCGAATGCTGCCACCGGTTATGCGTACCCGTTTGCGTTGTCATTCCAGGAAGCTGCGTTGTTTATGGGAACGGGATGGAACAGCTCAGGAAGTACTGTGACACCATCTAACACCCAATATGCGGCTAGCAACTGGCAGACCCTCAGCAACAGCGGAGATGGCACTGGGTGCTGGCTGCGTTCCACCGGTTCGTACAATACAGCTGCGGCGCTCCAGACGGCGCTTGGTCAGATCGGTAACGGTGATGTGGACCAAAACGGCGGCACAATCCGCCCGGCCATGTGGGTCAGGGCAGAAATTTTTAATTAATTTCCTTTTACGTTTTGAAATATTAATTTATCTGAAAACACTGCAATTTTCCTTTTGCCGGGGCGCAATCCCCGCCCCGGCGGAGGGGTATAAAATCCCCGGCTGAACGAACCGGCAGTACATCAAAGGAGAAAGAATAGATGGCAGACGCAAACAGTAAAAAGCGGCGCAAAAGAATCACCGCCGCCGTTGCCATGGTGCTGATTCTCGCGCTGCTCGGCGGAACCTTCGCCTGGAACAATTACCGCCAGCATAAAACGAACGACGCAAACACCGGCGGCCTGAACTACAAGGCGGTTCTGGTAGAGGAATACGACAACGTCAAGGCGCGCGACTGGAAACCCGCCGACCCCGAGCTTACAAAGAAAATCAGTGTGCTCAACCCCGGCAGCGAGGAAGCGGACGGTGACAATAAGGAATACGGCGACATTTTTGCCCGTATCCAGCTCAAGGAATTCATGGAATTCTACCCGATGAACGAGGAACACACGCCCGACCGCTATATGCTTGATACCGAAGGGAATTTCATAAGGTTTTACCCAAACAAAAACTACGACATTTCAGCCGATGAAGAGACCGGCTGGCCGGTGGTAACGGTTACCGACGCGGCAGTTGGCGGAACCGTCTTCGCGGGCGGCGAGGACGCGGCAAGGGAATACGCCCGCATCCTCAGCCTGAAAGCAGGCAACGGCGCCCATGTGGTGGAAAGACAGCGCGTTTACTTTACGCCGTTTCGCACCGCTTCGGTTGCCGCTAATATCGATTCCATCAACGCGTGGCTTAACCGCTACAACAGCTTTCACAACGCAAGCCTTACCCTTGCCGACATTACGGTCGGCGGCGCGGGCGTTACGCTTGCCGCGGAAAGCAGATATCTTCCCGCGGGCATGATTGACGCGGTAAACGGCCTTGACGACGGCGAGCTTCCCTGGTACATCCAGACAAAGGAAGACGACCCCAACGGCGTTTACGGCAATTTCATATTGCTCGACGCGCTGATTGATGAAGAAAACCCGCGCAATATGCTCATCGACGAGGACGGCGACGGCGTTGCCGACTTCCTGCAAACGCCAATCCCCGAAAAGGCCAATCATGACCAGAAAAAATCTCCCGACGGCCTGCACGACGAGCTCATCGACTCCGCCGTGGATGTCGGCTATACCATCCCGCAGGTAAACGGCGAATGCGAATACACGGTTCACCAGTGGGTGGACGGCATGAACCGGTGGGACGTAAACGGCCCGAACAACCCCAGCTACTTCGACTACATAGAATGGGTATTCGGTGAAAACGTCATCTTATTAAGCGACTGGGACGGCAAGCCGGTCAAAAAATGGATTATCGACGACCGCGGCGCGGGCAACAACGACGGCTGGGTATGGTGGGGCCATTACTTAGCCCCCGGCGAGCAGACCGGCAACCTTCTGAAAAGCCTGATGCTGGTAGCGCCCTCCGACGAAAAAACGTATTACGCCCTGCACGCGGACATGCAGGCGGTAAGCTACGAGGAGCTCACCCGCTGGGAAGAGGAAAACGACCCAAGCGGCAACGACCGGATTGTCGAGGCCCTGCGTAAATCGAGCCTCAAGGTCGGTAAAGTCATTATCAATGAGAAGCCGCAGGATGTCGCCCCCGGTACAACCTTTGACTTCAGCGCGTCCGTACAGGGCTCTGTCGGCATAAACAAAGCCGTCACCTGGAGCCTGGTTGATTACACTGGCACGCTCAGCAGCATCGACCAAAACGGCGTGCTCACCGTCGGCGCGGCGGAAACCGCCTCGGAATTGACCATTCGCGCCACCTCGGTTCACGACAATACAAAGTACGCCGAATGGACCGTCTCCTTAAAACGGGACGACGGCATAGACGGCGCAAGCCACATCATCCCAGGAGAAAAGCTTAACGACAGCTCCGACTGGATGGCAATTGCGCAGACCGACGGCTATTACCTGATTGTCCGCTTGAACTGCCTGCCTACCCGCCGCCTTTTAACATTTATGGATTCCGGCGATTACGATTACGCGGCCTCCAACGTAAAACAGGCCGTTGAGCTTTGGTACGACAATATCAATACCGGCACAAACACGGGCCCCTCCACCGGAACCCTGGCGGGCTTGAAGTCCTTTGCGGTAAAGAGCAACGCAGACACCGCCGTAGGCGAGTATGCGAATATCACCGCCGCGGTAAGCAAACCGAACGCAACCGACGGCTACGAGTACCCGTTTGCGCTGTCCTTCCAGGAATCGGCGTTATTTATGGCGACGCAGTGGGACACTGGAGATTCCAGTTTGACGCCGGTCAGCAGCCAGTACGCGGACAGCAATTTGAGAGCCCTCTTAAATAACGGCGGCGACTTTGCTTTCTGCTGGCTTCGTTCCCCTGGCTCGGACCCATCCCATGCCTCGCTCGTCAGCCCGGATGGTAATGTAGGCAACCGCGTTATGACAGAAGGCGGCGGCTCGGTCCGCCCGGCCATGTGGGTCAGGGCAGAAATCTTTGACTGAATATTTCACATGAAAATCTTAGAAAGGTGGGGGAACCCATGACCAGCAGGATGAAAAAATATACCTACCGGCTCATATGCGTTGCTTTGGCCATGTGGTTCGTCCTCTCGGCGTTTGTCGCCGGTACGTACGCGTGGAACAACTACAGCAGCCATAAAACCAACGAAGCCTCCGGCATGCCGGTCATCGCGCAGGTAATCCTGCAAAAGCTGGAAAAGACGCTGTCCGGTACGGCAACCGGGAATTTCGTTCCCGGCGCGGAGTTTTACCTGTATAAGGTAGGCGACCCCGACGTGCAGGTCGGCGGGCGTTACGTTACCGACCAGAACGGTCAAATCCGGGTACAGGGCCTCACAAAAGGGAAATATTATTTTCTGGAGACAAACCCCGGCTACGGCTATACCTACGACCAGGACGTAAACGGCGCGCCCATTACCCGCTACGATTTTGAGATTACCGGCCTGGAGGAAAACAACAGGCTGACTGTTACCGCGTATAACCGCCGCCTGGAAGGGCCGCTTACCATCAAAAAGCTTGTTGTAAACGCCGACGGCACGCCGCTTACCGATGAACAATTGGCGCTGGAATTTGTGTTTACCGTTACATTTTCCGACGGCGGCGCGTACAGCTACAGAATCGACGGCGGCGCTCCGCAGACGGTAGCAAGCGGCGGCACAATCAAATTGAAGCATGGGCAAACCGCGGTGTTTGAAAATATCCCCGTGGGGGTACAGTACAAGGTTGTGGAAGCGGAGCATCCCGGCTATACCGCCGGCTCTGAAAACCATCAGGGACAGATTACGCAGGAAGGTGCTTTCGTTCTGTTTACAAACACCTATACAGGCAGCCAGAGCGGAAATGCCGACCTGACCGTCCAGAAAGAAGTCGCAGGGGAAATCCCGGCCAGTGAGGCGGGACGCGTCTTCCATTTTGTTCTGGAGGTAGAAGGCCGCCAGCCTGAACGCTTTGAATTAAAGGCGGGGCAGTCCATTACCTGGAAGGACCTTCCCGCGGGCGCGAAGTATACCGTTTATGAGGACGGTATACCGGACGGCTACGTTTTAAGCGGCGTTACCGACGGCGACGGCACCCTGAACCTCGGCCCCAATACAGCCATTTTTACAAACAAATTCACCGGCACGGTTACGGTTCCGGTCGAAGGCGAAAAAACCTGGGATTTACAGGGCTATCAGCAAAAGCTGCCCGAATCTATTACGATTTACCTCAAAAAAGGCGATGTCGTAGTAGATACCGCCGTGGTAAAGCCGGACAAAAACGGCAAATGGACCTATGCGTTCAACGCGCCCAAGTATGAGCCGGACGGCGTGACCGAAATCCGCTACACCATCGAAGAAGCGCCGGTCGAACACTTCTACCCGGTTTACAACGGCATGAATGTCAAGAACGTCTACGTTCCGCCGGTCACAGCCGACAGTGTGCAGGTTGTGAAAACCATCGAGGGCGAAAAGGCGCCGAAAGCTCCGTTTAAGTTTGTCATGACTGCAATGAACAACGCCCCCATGCCGGATGGCGCGGTAAACGGCAGAAAGACCATCACCATAAACGGCGCGGGCAAGGCAAGCTTCGGTAAAATCCGCTACACCAAGCCCGGCGTCTACACCTACAGCATCATCGAACAGAACACAGGCGAAAACGGCTGGACCTACGACTCCGCCGTTTACACCTACACAGTGAAGGTAATTGAAAAAGACGGTACATTGAAGGTGGCGTCCAGGACGCTTACCAAAAACGGAAAAACCGCGGATAAGGCTGTGTTCCATAACCGCTACACCAGCCCGCCCGCTCCGCCGGATAAAATCGAAATCATGGGCACCAAAACATGGGCGCACGGCGCAAACCAAATCGAGAATTATCCGGAATCCATCCTTGTATACGTCAAGGTGGGCGATATTATCGTAGCGCAGCGCACGGTCACCGCGTCGGACCACTGGACTTATATTTTCCGCCTACCCAAATATGACGGCGACGGAAAGGAAATCATCTATACCATAGATGAAGAAAAGGTGCCGGGCTATCAAAAGACGGTGGACGGCTATGACCTAATCAACACCTATGACCCCAACGACCCCGACGGCCCTCATGGCCCTGGCAATTCCGGCGGTTCCGGGGACCCCGACGACCCGAACGGCTCCGGCGGTGCCCAGACAGGCGACAACAGGAACATCTGGCCATGGATGCTGTGTATGCTCCTGAGCTTGGCCGCCCTGGTTGCGGCGCAGCGCCTCAGGCCGAAGCAGCGCAGGCTGAAATAGCGCAGAAAAGCTTTTCTGTTAGCCTATCATGCGCAATCTTATACTTTGATTTTTATTGGACTCTCCGGCGGTGCTTTCTGCGTTAGCCGCGTAAGCACGGCACCGCCCGGAAGCGGTTCAAAATGAACGGCAGATTATAACGAATTTTTACGCGGCGCAGATAATACCGTAACTGGGTTTTTGCGCCGCTTCTGCTTTTGTGCGCTTTTTTGCGACGAACAAACCTCAAAGGAGTGCGATTTATGGCGCAGACCGATGCGAAAAACATGATTTCTATATTAAACAAGGATGAATTTGATTTGGTTAACGTACGGCAATACCCAACGATTACAAGTCCCTTGACGATTATTATGGAAAGCCTGCCCAAGAAGGTTTATTCCCATTCGGCCCATACGGCAGTTGTGGCATATATTCTGACAGGGGCAGTAAAAACCATACCAGAAGGCGTTGACCGGGCGGTTTTTTCCCGTTCGGTTTGGCAGGGCGGGTTTTATCATCATTTAGGCGAATGTATGGCTCCTATGAAAGATAAGACGCAGATTCCCGTCGCGACTGAATACCTTTTAAAAAGGAAGCTTAAAAATGAAAATTGCTTGAACCGAGGCATTGTGCTGGAAATCGCCAAGCATCATTGTGAATGCATGGATGGCTCCGGTTATCCCAAAGGTCTCTTCGGCAATCAAATACCACTTTCTGCCCGGCTGGTCAGTTTTGCGAGCAAGCTGGATGAAATGCTCACCGGCAGGGGAGGCAATTTGGCGCGAAATATTTTAAAGACAGCCAGATTTATGCAGAAGAACGGCGCTGACCTTTTCGGCCAAGACGTAATGGAATGCTTTGAAAAGTTCCAGAATGAAATTTTTGACCTGTATTTTGACCGGAAATTTCGTTGCAGGACCAGACAGAGTGAAGGAGAACCTCTATATGAATCAGAAAAATGAGGATGCGCAGCTATTAAAACTTCGGATGGAAAACGCAAAGCTGCAAAAGGAAAACGCTGAACTGAAACGCCAGCTCAAATCAGAAAAGCAGTTGGGCGACTATCTCGGGGCAAAGCTGGATGAGCAAACAAAGCATCTCAGCAAGCGTTAATAACGGATGGGAAGGTGACGGGCTTGCGCAGCAATCACTTTATCGATTTGCAATCAAACATTTTAGTTATAGACGGCCATGCAAAACGTGTAGCGCTCTATACCGAATTGTTGTTAACCGAACTTGAACGGCGCGGCTTCCAGCAAATAAAACAAACGGAGATTTTAAAAATTAAACGTGCGACGCTGCTGCATGACATAGGGAAATGCTTCATCCCGAAAGCGATACTGGACAAAAAAGGGCCGCTTACAGATGAAGAGTTTTCCATCGTCAAGCTGCACACGTTAAAAGGCGCGGAATTGATTGCCCGGTGCGAAGATATACTGGAATGCCATGAGACAGCGCTGTCTGTCGCACGGGATATTACCCTTTGCCATCATGAACGGTGGGACGGCAAAGGGTATCCATACAGGCTGTCCGGCAATAAAATACCATTTTACGCGCAGGTTGTGTCGTTGGCCGACCAGTATGACGCCCTGCGTTCGAAGCGTTGTTATAAAGGGGCCTATTCTCATGCGTCGGTCGTAAAGATAATTGCTGAGGAACGCGACCAGGCGTTTCAGCCCGGGCTCGTCGATGCTTTTTTAAACGTCCAGGATTTATTCGGCTATCTTGCTTATTCGGAAGAAAAAATGCCTGAAGAGGAAGCCGCCCATATTTATGGTACGAATTAAAGTATGTTTACTATGCCGGTTAACGCTTTTCTTATTCTGTTTTTGACCGCCTACCGTATCGAAATACTATTCATATGTGTTTTGCACAGATAATACGGATTAATTTAGAGTTTTAATTTTTCGTTTCAAGCGCTTACACGGCAGGTACTGATAAAGATAGAGAAATGATTATGCCGAAATAAATAAAAAGGAGCCGTTTGCGTAACACGCAAACGGCTCCTTTTTATCTTGCCTTAGTTGTAAACACCGCGGTAAAAGAAGCAGGGGGAGCGTTTCCTTTCATTTTTCAGTAGTTTGTATTTTATCGTGAATCCGCTCGAATTTTTCACTTCGTTCAAAGTCGGCGCGAAAGTATTTATTGCGGTATTCTTTCGGCGTCAGCGAGGTGTTTTCCCGAAATACCTTAATGAAATAGCTTTGCGAATTGAATGAGAGCATCGAAGCGATTTCCGAAAAACTGGCGTCAGAATAAAGCAGTAGATTTTTCGCGGCTTCAATGCGCAGGTCACAAATATAAGTCAGGACTGTTTTGCCCGTCTCTTTTTTGAAAAGGCCCGACAGGTAGTTCGGGTTTAAATTGACGACGTCCGCCAAAAGGTCGACGCTCAGCTTCTCATGAAGATGGTCATAGATATAGTCGATACAAAGCAGGACCGGCTTGGAATAAATATTTTTCTTTTTTAAAGCAGCCATCTTTTGGGTAAAGAAGGTGAACATTTCCTCAAAAACATCGAAAACGTCTTCGACGGCCTTGCATTGGTCCACCTGCTGTATGTAAAGGTCGCTTGACGTATACGCAAGCTCCTCGTCCAGACCGCCCTCAATGGCAAAACGTGTTGCCAGTGTAACGGAGGCGACAAACAGATATTTATAATTTAATAAGCGGTCGTTCGACACATGGCCGGTAAGCGATGAGGTAAACATTTGCTTTCCTTTGGATACGGCCCGCATATCACCGGCTTTCATCAAAGCGTATAGCTCCAGCTCCTCGTCATATTTGTGGTGCCTGATGTTCCCTTCCCGGTTTAAAAATTGTTGGTAGTACAGCTTTTTGTTATTGATATAAGCCATAACAACTCCATTCTGCCGTTTGCTTTTAATTACACGAAGGACACCCCAAACCTCTTAAAACGGCAAAAGAGATTGTATTCGTGAGCGGTTGCTGAACGATTTAGATTTTATAAGAAAATTGAAAAAACTCCAGATTTACAGGCTCGGTCAGCAACGTATGGAATGAAATTGGATATGTGCATTATATGCAAAATCGGCAGTGGAATAACAGTAAAATAGCACAAATTCACTTCCTACTAAGGATTATATCATAAAAATGAGTTTATTGATATACCCATTTTTATGGAAATGGTAAAATCAACTCAAATCAAGCGAGGCTCGCTCAATAAATCTTGTTTTGAATGGGAAATAAAAAAAGCTTTAAAATACAGATAGAAACGGGGATTTTAGGATGAAGTGTTTAGCTTGCGATTTTGGCGGAAGCTCCGTCAAATATGCGTTGGTAAACGATAGGGCGCAGCTGCAGCATTCCGCAAAGCTGCCGGCGCCTCTGAACTCGACCGAGCAGTTTGTCAATACGGTTGGCTTTTTATATGATAAGTACTGTAAGCAAATCGATGGAATCGCCATCAGCATGCCGGGCTATATTGCTCCCGAAACCGGCTTCCTTTTCGATTCCGGCGCGTACAGGCCCTTGTACGGCCATAGTATTATTGAGCTGCTCAAGGAACGCTGCCCTGTCCCGATTGCGGTGGAAAACGATGGAAAATGCGCGGCGCTTGCAGAAATGTGGGATGGCTCCCTCGTCGGCTGTAAGGACGCGGCTGTGGTGATTCTCGGCTCCGGCGTTGCGGGCGGAATCATAAAGGACGGGAAGGTACATGGCGGCAGCGATTATGTAGCGGGAGAATTTTCTTACCTGATTACCGACCCGAACGGGTACAACGATTTGGCATACGCATATATGTCCGCCGCGATGCATGGAATCACATACCGTATCTGCAAAGCGAAAAACATCGACCTTTCCGTGCAGGATTCCGGCACGCTGCTGGAAATGATTGACCAGCGCGTCAAAATGCCGTATGCCGACCCGGAGGCTTCCCTTAAAAAAATTGAAGCGAACGGCGTGCAGTTTTTTAAATGGATTAAGGAGGGCGACCCGCAGGCGGAAGAGATTTACCGTAACTTCATCAATGCGCTCGCCGTGGTTGTCCATAATATTCAAATTTGCTTTGCTCCGGAAAAAATCGCAATCGGAGGCGGCCTTAGCTTGGAGGATTGTATTTTTTCCGATTTAAAAGAACAATTGCAGCATTATTATAAAGGCATCGGTCTTGGAAAACAGCTGCAGGCAAGCATTGTAAAAAGCCGTTATTTGGGGGAATGTAACTTGATTGGCGCCGCCTACAATTACATGACCCGCTATTCAAACCAGATGAAAGCGCCAAAAGCGCTTAATTATAAAATGAAAGGATGATTTAGAGTGGCAGAAACGAAAACAAACACGTATCCCTACCGCGCACCTAAAAAATTCACAAAGAAGAGCCTTCATGGCAGAGCACGTCTGATGGTAATCACCTACAAGGAATTAAAGCGTTTCCTGAACTTTTACGTCAATGTATTTGGTTGGGACGCAATCGAGATGCCTCAGGCCGCCAGCGGAATACCGGCTGGAGACGAGCATCCGTCTCTTTTAATCGGCACCGGCCCTTCGCAGTACGACTATGAAGGCTGCACCCCGGGACATATGAACATGTTTGTCCATTGGGCGCCGGGCGAGCTTGAAAAGCCGGGCCCGTTCATGGAAATCGATATGGACGTCCCGCTCGAGGAATCCATTCAGAAATTACTCGACCACGGCGGAAAGCTCATACTCGATAAATCAAAATCCATGCTTGCAAAGCCGCTTGACGACAGCAAGCAAAGCTGGGAAATCCACGCGGTCGTAGAAGACCCCGCCGGAAATTATATTTACCTGTGGAAATGCCCGTCCTCGCGTACCTGGGACGAGCTGGAAACCGAATATGATGAGGAGGATTAAAAAATGAAAAAAATATATACCTGTTTTGCATGCGGATTCCCGATTGCGTTTGAAGAAACCGAAGTCCCCGGCGCATGCCCGGGCTGCGGCGCACCGAGGTCTCAGTTTTTAGAGGAGCCATGGTGCGGCAGTATTGAAAAAAGAAGAATCCATGTAGACCCGCCTGAGGTTGACCCGAACAGGGACCCGTTCGATATTTCATTCCATCCCGCAAAGGATTTTGTTCCGCAGAAGGGCCATGGCCGTACAAGAAGGTGGGTCATGAGCTACGACAACGCGCAGGAATACCGCAGCTTTTATGAGGACTGCTTCGGCTGGGATATTATCGATACCGAGCACACCGGTCCTGAAAATCCCGTGCTGTATTGCGCGACCGGCCCCGGAACTCCCGACTGGGAGCCGCGTGTCTGCTCCTTTGAATACGGCTTTGCAAAACCAAAGAGCGGGGATGAGCCCAATACCTCTTTTGTCGTTGAGGTCAAGGACATCGAGGAAACGCTGAAAAAAACGGTGGAATTCGGCGGCAAGGTTTTAAAGGAAAGATATACGTTTGAAGGAAAGGACTACGCGATGATTGAGGATTCCGAGGGCAACGCGCTGTACATCTGGGAGGTGAAGGATATCCCGGACTACTGTATCAATCCCCTCTCTGTCAAAACCGGAGCGGTTTGATAAAAGCTTGCCAATTGAGTAAATATGACCCGCGGTTTCAGGCATTTACTGAAAACGTGCCCGAATCCGCGGGTTGACAGTGATACGTTTTGCCGTACCGGCAGAAGGATATGAGAGATTGCAGGCACGGCGCCGGGAGGCTTTTTATGTTGCAAAAAGATTTTTTATGGGGCGGCGCGCTGGCGGCGCATCAATTTGAAGGCGGATTTTCGGGCACCACAAAGGGACCGAGCGTTGCCGACGTGATGACGGCCGGAGCCTGCGGGGTCCCGCGGATGATAACGGATGGAATAAAAGAAGGCATTTATTATCCAAACCATGAAGGCGTTGATTTTTACCATCATTTTAAAGAAGATATTGCCCTGCTTGCTGAAATGGGTTTCAAATGCTTCAGGACTTCAATCGCATGGAGCAGAATTTTCCCAAACGGGGACGAAGAAGAGCCAAACCAAGAGGGGCTTGATTTTTACGACGCGGTTTTTGACGAGCTGCTGAAGTATGGAATCCAGCCGGTTATCACGCTTTCCCACTTTGAAATGCCTTTTCAGCTTGCCCAGGGTTACGGCGGCTTTACAAATAGGAAAACCATCGATTTTTTTCTGCGTTTTGCGGAAACCTGTTTTAAGCGTTACCGTAATAAAGTCAAATACTGGCTGACCTTCAACGAAATCAATAACCAAATGGACTGTTCAAAGGACATTTATGGCTGGACGGGCGCAGGCGCTCATTTTAAGAACGCGCCAAATCCAGAGAAGGCTATGTACCAGAGCGCGCATTATCAATTGGTCGCAAGCGCGCTGGCGGTGAAAAAAGGGCATGAAATCAATCCTGCATTTAAAATAGGAAACATGATAGCCATGGTACCGAGTTATCCGCTCAACAGCAAGCCTGAAAATATGATGCTCATGCTCCAGTCGATGCATCGTGAATGGTTTTTTTGCGACGTACAAAGCCGCGGACATTATCCTGCTTACGCGCTGCAGTATTTTAAGCGTAAGAAAATCGATTTGGATATGACCGAAAGCGATATACAGGCGTTAAAAAACGGTACGGTCGATTTTATCAGCTTTTCTTATTATATGAGCGATACCGTGGACTCCGGTACGGTTACAGAGGACGGTTACACGGACCACTCCGTGAAAAACCCGTTTCTTCCGGTAACGGACTGGAACTGGTGTATTGACCCGGTGGGTCTGAGATATGCGCTGAACCTTCTCTACGAGCGGTACGAAAAGCCGCTGTTTATTGTGGAAAACGGCCTTGGCGCCGCCGATATAAAAAATGCGGACGGCTCGTGCCATGACCAGTACCGTATTGCGTATTTAAAAGCGCATATCGAGCAGATGAAAAAAGCGGTGGAGGAGGATGGCGTGGAGCTGCTGGGCTATACGCCCTGGGGCTGTATCGACTGCATATCCTTTACAACCGGGGAAATGAAAAAACGCTACGGCTTCGTTTATGTAGACCGTAACGACGACGGCAGCGGTACCTTGGAAAGAAGCAAAAAAGATTCTTTTGCGTGGTACCAAAAAGTAATTGCTTCAAACGGGGAGGAATTATGATTCTGTCAGTAATGCGCAATGCTAATATAAATGGAATGCGATTGTCAAGCAAAGGTGGTGAAAGCAAATGGCAGGAAATGTAGTTCTTACAGTGGAGGGCCTCAATAAATCCTTTGGCCCGACCAAAGCGGTTGTGGACATGCGCCTGACGGTTCGCGCCGGGGAAATCATGGGGCTCATCGGAGAAAATGGCAGCGGAAAATCCACAGTAACCTCCATGATTGCCGGCTGCCTCAAACCGGACAGCGGCAAAATGGAAATGAACGGTAAGCCCCACGCACCTAAAAATATGCTGGAGGGCAGGACTGCCGGCGTATGTATGCTGCTTCAGGAAAAGGGAACAATCAACCATCTTACTGTGGCGGAGAATATCTATCTCGGCAAGGAAAACCAGTTCAGCAGATTCGGCCTTGTGAACCGGTACAAAATGAACCAGGAGGCGAAAAAGGTACTGCAAAGCATTGACCTAGAGCATGTTGACCCGTCGCACCCGATTGACAAGCTGAGCTTTGAGGACCGCAAGCTGGTAGAGGCCGGCATGGCGCTCAAAGAGAATCCCCAGATTCTCATTGTAGATGAAACGACGACGGCGCTGTCCCAAAAAGGCAGGGAGGTCATTTACCGGATTATCCGGTGGATGCGTGATAACGGCAAGAGCGTGATTTTCATTTCCCATGACCTCGAGGAGCTTAAAGCGGTATGCGACACGGTGACGGTCATGCGTGACGGCTCTTATGTTACAACCTTGACCGGCGAAGAAATCACCCTGGACGCTATGCGGAAAAACATGATTGGCCGCGAGCTGGATGAAAAATATTACCGCAACGATTACGACGACAGCTACGAGCACGATACGGTCATGCTCGAGGCGGACGACATTTATTACTCCAATACGCTCAAGGGCGTGTCTTTACAGCTGCACAAGGGTGAAATCCTGGGTATAGGCGGCTTGACCGACTGCGGGATGCACGACCTCTGCAAGATTATCTATGGCCTCGATACACCTGATTCCGGCGAGGTAAGGCTTCCGCAGAAAAATGTGGTAATCCATAATTCCGCCGACGCGGCGAAGAACGGCGTGGGCTATGTCCCCAAAGACCGTGAGCTGGAAGGGCTGATGATGGCCGCCAGCATCAAGGACAATATCACGCTGATGTCCATGGATAAAATGAAAAAGGGCGGCTTGATTACGCCGGTCGCCATAAACAAGCTCGCCAGGGAGCAGGTTGAGCTGCTCAATATCAAAATCGGTGGCCTGAGCCTGCCTGTTTCCAGCTTGAGCGGCGGGAACAAGCAAAAGGTGGCAATAGCCAAAAGCACGGCGAACGATGTGCAGATTCTCATTATGGACTGCCCAACCCGCGGAATAGATATTGGCGTAAAAGCCGCTATCTACCGACTTTTGGAGCAGTTTAAAGAGGAAGGCCGGGCAATCCTGATGATTTCTGAAGAACTGCCGGAATTGATTGGTATGTCGGATAATCTGATTATCATGAAGGATGGACAAGTAACCGCACGCATCAAACGCAGCCCTGATGTGAGTGAACATGATGTCATCACAAAAATGATATAGGGGGCGAGAATGATGATGAAAAAAATAAAAAAGGCAATTTCAGTCAGGGATGTGGTAAAAAGCTATTTGCCCTTGGCAGCTTTGGTTTTTGTTATCATATTGTTTGCGGTACTCAGTAACGGCAGGACGCTCAGCGCCGCGAATATCAAACAGATTATGCTGCAGTCCTGTACCTACATAGTGGCCGGGCTCGGCATCATCTTCACAATGTCTCTGGGCAACATGGATATGTCGCTCGACGGCATCGTATGCGTCGCCGGAGCGATGGGCCTTTTGGCGGCGGAAGCAAGCCAGAACTGGCTCGTTTTCCCAGTAATACTCGGCTTGGCGATTATATGTGAGCTGTTTATCGGCTCTTTGAATATCCTCGTTGGAATCAACAGCGTTATCGTTTCGTTTGCGGTTTCCTTCCTTGGAAAGGGCATAGCGGGGTACATCATTGGAAACCGGGACAAGGGCTTGAGCCTCCCGTCCGAATTCAGCGGCCTATATGACCGCAACCTGTTCTATCTCGTTGCGATTGTAGCCATTATCGTGATTGCGATATTATTTCATTTTACTAAGCTCGGAAAGCGCGCCATGGCAATCGGCTCTAATGAGAACGCGGCAAAGGCTGCCGGAATCAAGGTCAATAAGTATAAAATACTGGCCTATTTGATTGCGGGAATCATGATGGGGCTTGCCACACTGCTGATTGTAGTCCGGGCCGGCTCCGCGGGAGCTACTTCAGGCGCGGGCTTCCATGTGACCGTGCTGCTGATGATGGTAATCGGCGGCGCTTCCCTGACGGGCGGCACCAAGGAAAAGGTGCTCAGCGTCGTTGTAGGCGTTTTCTTATTCCTGTGCCTTGAAAATGGACTTACTGTCGTCGGCGCAACGCCGAACGTAATCGGCCTGATTGAAGGAATCATTTTCCTTGCGTTTGTCACGCTGACGTTCGACAGGGACGGCGTACCGTATATCCTATAGAAATTTAAGCGTTGAGAATTCTATCAAATTCATTTGCTGTTAAAAAGAAAAATGGAGGTTCAACATGAAAAAGCTAACAAAAATTATCGCTTTACTCTTAACCCTGGCATTGGTCGCCTGTATGGCTGCCGCGTGCGGCGATTCCGGCGGGCAAACCACGATAGGCGTCGTCATCTGGTCTACGGACGACGGACTCGGCGCGGCCGCGAAAGAAGCAATCGACGCGGCCGCGAAGGCGCTTGGCGTAAACGTACTCTACCGTACAGGCAGCTATGACGCTGAAGCGCAGACCACCGACTTTGAAAACCTGATTGCCGCCGGTGTAAACGGGATTATGGTAACCCCAATTGTGGACACCTCGACTGACGAGCTCATGAAAATTTGTGAAGAAGCGGAAATTCCAATGCAGATAATGTTCCGTAACATCATTGACGAGGAAGCGCGTGAATACTGCATGGCCAGCAAATATTTTGCGGGCTACGTGGTCGAGGATGAAGAAGGCGCGGGCGCGGCAATGGTCGACAAGCTGATTGCCGAAGGCTGCAAAACCTTTGGCCTGCTGAACCGCGAAGCGGGCAACGGCGTCGTCGACCGCCGGCAGGCAGGCGTCCAGGCCCGCCTTGACGAGCTGAATATCACCTACTACACGGCGGTGACTTCTTCTACCGCGACGGCGACCGATATGACGGACGCAGCCGACCAGCTGGTCGCCGCACATTCGGACATTGACGCGCTGGTTTGCTCCTCCGGCTCCAACGGCGCCATCGACGCGCTGATTACGAACCTCAATGGAAAGAAAATAAAGCTTACTTCCTTCGATACGCCGGCCGACATCGCCTCCTCCTTCGATGCGGGGAACCTGGTCATGCTGACGACCGGCGCGCAGATTGACCCGTTCTACGCGTTTATCAACCTGTACAACAAGCTGAATGGAAATCCGTTCTCCGATAAGCCGACCGAAATCAATTCAAACTACATTTATCTGGAGTCTGTCGAGGATATTACGACCTATGACAAATACTTCGGCACATTTAAAACCTATAACGACGAAGAAATTGTCAACCTGACAAAATTGAGCCTGGATGATTTTCTGAAGGAAGTAGCGGCGTACAGCATGCAGACGGTGGTAGATAAACAAGGCTGACCTGTTTACCTTACGTGGCTGTCTTTTAATTGAGAAGCGAAATGGAATGGAAACCGGAGGCCGTGCGCAAGCTGGCCTCCGGCTGGGGGGAATCAAATATGTTGCGTAACATTGCCTATAAAACAAAGAATTTTTTGATTGCGATTTTAATCCCGCTGATACTCTATCTGGTATTGCTGCTGCTTAAGCCTGATTCTATGGGCGGAACGCAAATATTCGATATTTTGCGCCAGGCAATGTTGCCGGCAATCCTTGCATGGGGCGTTGCCTTTGCCTGTAAGCTTGGCCTGTGGCATTTTGCCGCCGGAGCCAATGTAATTGCGGGAATTATTCTCGGCGCCGGAATCGGAAACCGCATCGGCGGGGGGACGGCTGTAATCGCCATATGCATTATTGTTGTTTCTACGCTGATTGGTTTGATTACGGGCCTGATATATGTATGGATTAAGGTTCCGTCCATTATTGCCACAGTCGGCTGTATGCTGATACTGGAAAGTATATCGGCGCTTGCCTGGGGTGGCGGCGGCGTTCAGGTCGACAAAAGCTACGGCGTATTGAACCAGACACCAGTAGTCATCATCGCAACGGTGGTTTGCTTTATCATCGCCTATATTATTTATACTTATACGAAATTCGGATTTAATTTGAAAGCCGTTTCCAATAACATAAACGTTTCGAAGCAGCAGGGAATCAATGTAAAAAAGGTCAAGATTATCTGCTTTGTTTTGGTTGGCCTTTTCAGCGGCCTATTCGGTATGCTGGCGCTGGCAAGCTCCTTCGTGCAGGCTCCCACGACCAACATGGGAAGTATGGATATGGTATTTGGCGCCATTATCTGCTTCTTTGTGGCAAACGCGCTGGATAAGCGTGTTAATCTTATCGTTGGCGTTTACATCGGCGCGGTCACCGTCCAGCTGATTAAGTTCGGCATGGTCGCCGTCGGCATTTCGGGGCAGTTTAACAATGCGGCCGTTGCGATTGCGCTTCTCGTTTTCTGCGCCATCAGCAGTGAAAGCAAGTATATGCTGATGCTGAGGGCAAGGCTGCGGTCGATGTTTCGATTGCCAAAACGTAAAAAGAATACTTGTTCATAAAGCTTTCCTTCTTCTTACTCTTATAAACGGCGGTGCGGGAGACAGACATTCTTATAAAAAGAATGTTTATTTCCCGCACCGCTATATTCTATGCATAGATACTCCTGCCGCCAAAGGGAAAGATAATGCTTTATGCGCAGGAATGTGGAACAGAAACCGATACCGCAGAAATGTGAATTGAAGCTAACGCTATATAAAAAGCCCCTGGGTCAATCCCTGGGGGCTTTCCCTGGCTCTATACACTCCGATGGCGGCTTGTCGCCGCGCAGTCCCTTAAATACGGGATGGCGCAGGCCTCCGTTGTCTGTACGGTACATGAATTTTACCGTACAGACAAGCTCCGGTACGAGCCAGACGGCGTTCTCGTTGCCGTGGCCTGATGGTACGGGCTCGTCAAATGGGTGCTCGGAAATAGTTTCTCCCTGCTTGATTTTTTCAAATTCCGGGCCGCGTACACCAGTCGTCACATGGCCTTTATATATAAGCCTGCCGGTTTCGTATTGGCCTAAAACAAGGCTTACAATATAGTCTTCTTTAAAAATATAACCGCAGATGACAAAGTCGTCGTCCTGCAAATTTTTAATTTTCGACCAATCCTTTGTCCGTTTTCCCGGCACATAGACGCTGCCCTTACGCTTTGCCACAATTCCTTCTAAATCCTGTGACTTTGCAAGCTCATAAAACGCGGTTCCTTTTTCTTCGATATAACGGGATACCGCCAGGCGTTCCGATTCTTTTTTTACCGCCTTTTGCAGATAATCCTTTCGCTCCATCAGCGGCAGCGGCGTTAAGTCATCCCCGTCATAGTACAAAATATCGAACGCGACGAAGCTCGCGGGATTACGCTTTGCGTCTATTGCGATTTTAAAGGTATTGCTCATCAGGCTTCTGCGCTGGATTCCTTCAAAGTCGGGCCTTCCGTCCTTAAGCATGGTAAGCTCTCCGTCCAGGATGCAGCGTTTTTTTATCTGCTTGTGTATTTGGGACAGCTCCGGAACCTTCGGCAGCATGCGGACCTCCCTTTTATTGATGAGGACGGTCCCCTCTTTCGGGTCGAGATACGCAATGCAGCGCTCCCCGTCCCATTTCATCTCATAGATATATTCAGGGTCGTCGAAAGCATCGGAGATTTCTCCAATCAGCATGGGCTTTACCTGTTTTGCTTCAAATAAATCGTTCATGCCGTTTCCGCGTTCTTACGCGAAGCGCGCTTTTTCTTCGGCGGGGCTTTATCTTCCTCTACCTGCTTCAGGCTGGCCTGCAGCGCTTCCATAATATTGATGACGTTATCCGGCTTTTCTGCGGGAGCCTGCACGACCTCTTTCCCCGCGATTTTATCCTCGATAATCTGGCGCAGCCTTATTTGGTATTCGTCGTGATATTTTTCGGCCTCAAATTCCGTTACCATCGAATTAACCAGTGTTTTTGCCATGGTGAGCTCCGCCTCCGCCAAATCTGGATGTGCCGGCTCCTTTGGCATTTCCTTTACCTCATCCGCGAAAAAAAGCGTTTCAATCAAAATACCCTTTTGTGTGGGGATTAGACAGAGCAGTTTTTCAGACTGTCCCATAACGGTTTTGGCTATCGCTACCTTTTGCTCGTCTAGCATGGCGCGGCGCAGAAGCTCATAGGCTTTGTCTCCGCCGGCCTCCGGCACGGCATGGTAGGTCTTATCGTAATAGATGGGCCGGATGCTCGACAATTCCGCAAAATGCAGAATTTGTATAGTTTTGTCCTTCGGCGTCTTCGCCTTTTCAAAATCCTCCTCGCTCATGGTAATATACTGCCCCGGAGCAAATTCAAAGCCTTTTACAATATCTTTGCCCGCGACTTCTTTTCCGCAGTGGGAGCAGACCCTTTTATATTTGATACGGCTGCCGTCCTCGCGGCAAAGCTGGTTAAAGTGGATGTCGTTATCCTGCGTCGCCGTATGCAGGGCGACGGGAATATGCACAAGGCCGAACGAGATTGCGCCCTTATGTGAAGCTGCCATGTTATCACCTCATAATCAATTTGTGTTTATGTTTCCCTGATTGTCCCGGTTTATTTCCTCGTCCAGCCGACGCAGAATAACGTATTGGCTGCCATATGGGAGAAACCCAATTATCCAGCGTCCCTGATATTGGCCGTCGATATCGTAAAGCTCACATTGGAATTCGTCCGTCCATTCCTCCAGGATAATCACCTCCGGTTTTTTGAAATTATATTTAGTATAAGCAGAATCCCCCGGCGCATAACCAGGGGATTCATCTTTTATCTATATGGTTATTAAAGGTTAAGCCTGTCCGCTGAACTTCTGCTTGACGGAATCGATTTTCTGCTGCTCCGCCTGCTGGGTGGGATACCAGCCCTTTTGAGACATTTTTGTGTAAATTTCATTCTGCATGCACAGAGTGTCGTTGAAGCCCTGCGTAAAAGCGCTGTGGACGTCGGCGGTCGGGGATTCAATTGCGCCGTGCATCATCAAGTCGCAGGCGCCCTTTGTCGTGGATAGGATATTATCCATAATGACACGATCTTCCATTTACTGTTCCTCTTTTCTTATTTTATTTCAGAAGGCCGTAAAAACGGTTGAAGCATTCCTGATGCTTGCTGCAAAGCTCCTGGACAAAATTCTTGAGCTCCGGGTCCTGAAGCTGTTGCGCAAAATCCGTGCAGGCAGTTTTCATCTGTTTCTCATGTCCAAGCGCATCCTCGATATAAAGCAGTTCTTTTGGTGACATTTTGATTTCCTCCTTTGTATTTTGGAATTACTATTATTATCACCCGGAGGCGAACGGTTATTCCACGTTTTATGCTTAAAATGTATGTAAAGCAAAAGGCGGCTGTGCTACAAATATAAATTCTCCTGAGCGGTTGAATACCGGCGGAAAAATGCGTTCACGCTATAATAAAGCTTTTTGCTTTAAACGACTGCCGGGAGGGCTTTGAATGCGGAAATTTTTTAGAAAACAGGCAGGAAAGGCAAGACTGCTTCCAGCGGCTAGCTGCTATTTTTTTACAAAAAGGATAATTCCTTTTGCTGTGAAAAATGCGGCTGCGCTTCTGACCTTTCTGTATTTCTTTTTTATCCTTGGAACGAGCGGCGGCGTGGATATCCGCCTTATGACTGACGAGCAGGCCGTGCTGCGCTGCAGCCTCGGTTTTATCGTATGGATTGCCAGTATTGCGCTGGTGCAAATTGGGAAAGAACTGTACCGGCGCACAAGGCAATAATTTATGGAAAACATCATAATAAAATGCGTGCATTTTGAATGAGTTATGGTATAATGAAAACGTATTTCTCGAACTGCGGCAAATAAATATTGCTAGCGCCGCCGGAACCGCCGCTTACAAAGATTTCCGGCTTGGCAGGAGGAACCATGTTTGAACTAATGGACGAAATGTCCGAGCTTGTTTATGTAGCCGATTTGGATACCTATGAGCTGTTATTTATGAACAAGGAAGGCCGTAAAATGTTCGGTATATCGGAGCTCAACGGTCAAAAATGCTATAAGGCCCTGCAGGGGCTCGACCATCCGTGCCCGTTTTGTACAAACAAAAGCCTGTCCTTTGATAAAACGCATACCTGGGAGTATACCAATCCGATTTTAGACCGCCATTACCTGCTCAAGGATAAGCTGGTCAAGTGGAAAGGCAAGGACGTCCGGCTGGAAATTGCGTTCGACATAACAAATAATAAGCGGGAAAAAATCGACCTTCAAAACGCGCTGGAGGCGGAGCATATGGTTATGGAATGCGTAAAGCTTCTCTCCGAGTCGGCAAACGCCGGGAAAACCTTTCCGCTCGTGCTCCAAATGCTTGGGGCCTTCTTATCCGCGGACCGCGCGTATATCTTCCATATCCATGGCGCGAAAATGGATAATACATATGAATGGTGTGCCGATGGAATTGAACCGCAGAAGGAAAACCTGCAGGGGATGGACGTCTCCCTAATTGACAGATGGCGCCCTTTTTTTGAAAGAAGCGAATGCGTTATTATAGAAAATATGGAGGATGTCAGGCAAATCAACCCAGTCGAGTATCGTATCCTATCCGAACAGGGAATTAAAAGCCTGGTAGTTGCGCCGCTTGAAAAGGACGGTCAGCTTATTGGGTATATCGGCGTGGATAATCCTCCGAGTGAAAAAATAAAAAACATTTCATCCCTGCTCCACACGTTGCGGTATTTTCTGATTTCTACACTGCGCCGGGCAGAGGCCGAGCAGCAGCTGATGAAGCTGAGCTATCAGGATATGCTTACCGGCCTTTACAACCGCAACCGTTATATTAAGGATATTGGAAGGTACGAAGAAAATGAAGGAGCGGTCGGTATCGTATATCTTGACATCAACGGCCTGAAGGATATCAACGACCGCTACGGCCATTTCTACGGCGACCGTATTCTGGTTGACTGTGCCCGGATTATTACAGAGGTGTTCGGCCAGTCGGATTTTTACCGCATCGGCGGGGATGAGTTCGTTGTGATTAGCAGGAACCTTTCAAAAGAAGCTTTTATGGAAAACGTAATTGAGCTGAAAAAGCGTTTTGACAGCGACCCGCAATGCCAGGCGGCAATCGGCTATGAATGGACGGACGACGCGGTCGACCTCCAACGGCTGATTTCCGACGCGGACGCGGTGATGTATGAGGATAAAAAGCAGTATTACCGGAAAAACCTTGCCTCTAACCGTTACCGCCATTACAATGACGACGTTTTGGGCCTGACCGCTCCCGGCGTCCTTCAGGAAAAACTAAACGGCGGCTGTTTCCCTGTGTATTTACAGCCGAAGGTGTCTTTCGACAGCCGCGAAATGGTGGGAATGGAGGCGCTTGTCCGCTACAGGATGCCGGACGGCGGAATTTTGGCGCCCGACCAATTTCTGCCCCTGCTTGAGGATGCAAAGCTTATCAGCGCGCTTGATTTTTATGTGTTTGAATTTGCCTGCTCCAAGGTTTCCAAATGGCTTTCCAAAGGAAAAAAAGCGGTGCCGGTTTCTGTGAATTTTTCCCGGTACTCGCTGACGGAGCGCAGCTTTATTTCCAGTATTACAGAAATCTGCGAGAAATACGGGGTGGAGAAAAGCTGGGTGGAAATTGAAATGACGGAAAGCGTGGAAGGCCTTGAGGGCTTTGACATCAACGGATTGATTCAGCGGATACGCGACGCGGGCTTTACCGTTTCCATTGACGATTTCGGTGTACATTACGCCAACCTTTCACTGTTTACCTCGGTTGATTTCGATGTGCTTAAAATCGATAAAAGTCTGGTTGACCACATCACGACGAACCTGAAAGCGCAGTCGGTCGTCGCGCTTTTAATTGAAATCTGCGGGAAAATGGGAATCCGCACGATTGCGGAGGGCGTTGAAACGGAGGAGCAGTTCCACATGCTCAGGAACATGGGCTGCGCGCAGGCGCAGGGATATTTGTTCAGCCGCCCGCTCTCGCTGGAGGAATGCGAGCAGAAATATCTTGTTTGATTTTTTGCCGCGCAACGAAAGCGCACAGAACTTCTAAGGCCTGTGCGCTTTTTACAGTATTTTAAACGATAGGGGAAGTGAAAGATGAAAAATTTGAGCTTACGTGCGTTCACTGACGAAGATATTGCGCTGTTTACCTCGTGGCTGAATAAGGCCTATATTTTAAAGTGGTACCATGACCCAAACGATTGGCTGCATGAAATAAACGAGCGCAGCGGCAGCTTTTCGTGGATACATCACTTTATTGTGATGGAAAATGAAACCGCCGTTGGTTTTTGTCAATATTATGACTGCTTTGACGGCAATGATATAGAGGACTGGTACGAGGTGAACGAACGCGGCGATACGTTCAGTATAGATTATTTAATCGGAAACGAAGCCTACTTGGGCAAGGGCTACGGCAAGGCGCTGATTAAGCTGCTGACCGAATTTATCCAGCAAAAGGAGCAGGCAAAACGGATTATCGTCCAGCCGGATAAGGAAAACGGTCCGTCCAATCACGTGCTGCTGGCAAACGGATATGTTTTTGACGAGCAAAAAGATTATTACGTGAAAGAACTGGGCTAACATAAGATAACAGCCCTGCTCACAAATGCAAAAGTTTCAGGGCATGTTTTTCAATTATTAATACAAAAAAGCGGCGGGTTTTAGAAGCATCCGCCGCTTTCCTTTTGCTATAAAATATACAAATTGAATTGTTTCAGAACCCTATAAAGAAAACAGGTTGATAAATACAAATAGGTGCGGTACAATAGATAACAACTTTTAAAACAGAAAGGGAGATACCCATAATGAGCCAGAACCCTGTTGTTACGATTGAAATGGAAAACGGCGACATCATCAAGGCAGAGCTTTACCCGGAGATTGCCCCGAATACGGTCAACAATTTTATCAGCCTGATTAAAAAGGGCTTTTACGACGGCCTTACCTTCCACCGCGTTATTTACGGCTTTATGCTGCAGGGCGGCTGCCCGGAGGGTACCGGCTGCGGCGGCCCCGGCTATTCCATACGCGGCGAGTTTGCGCAGAACGGTTTTGAGAATAATTTAAAGCATACGCCGGGCGTGCTGTCGATGGCGCGCAGCATGCAGCCGGACTCAGCCGGCTCCCAGTTTTTTATTATGCATAAGGACGCGCCGCACCTCGACGGCGCATACAGCGCGTTCGGCAAGGTGACACAGGGGCTCGACGTTGTCAATGAGATTGCCGGGTGCGACACCGACATGAACGACAAGCCGCTCGACCGGCAGGTTATGAAAAAAGTAACGGTCGAGACGTTCGGCGTGGATTACCCGGAGCCTGAAAAACGCTGAACAAAGCATCATTTCTATTGAAAAAAACGCACGCTGCCATTTTGCAGCGTGCGCTTTTTATATGTCTCGGTTATATTTGGTTTTATGAAATTGCCCGCTTCATCTCCCTGACAAATTCGAGCACCGGCTCAATACAATCCGCTCCGTATTGTTCGCAAAGCTTTACAATCGCGCTTCCGACAATCACGCCGTCGGCGCTTTGTACCATTGCCTTTGCCTGCTGCGGCGTGGAGATACCGAAGCCTATCGCGCAGGGGATGTCCGATACCGCGCGCACGTGGGACATCATCGCCCCGATGTCCGTCTTGATTTCGCTGCGCACACCCGTCACGCCCATGCTCGAAACGCAGTAAAGAAAGCCCTGCGCTTCCTTCGCGATTGTTTTGATACGTTCCTCCGACGTTGGCGCAATCAACGAAATTAAATCGACGCCGTTTTCAAGGCAGTCGGAGGACAGCTCCTGCTTTTCCTCATACGGCAGGTCGGGCACAATCAGCGCATCGATTTTACATTCCTTACAACGCTGTAAAAAGCGTTTTACACCGTAAACGTAAATGGGATTTAAATAGGTCATAAACGCAAGCGGTATTACGCATTCCCCGCGGATTTCCTTTACCATTTCAAAAATAGCGTCCGTCGTCACGCCGCCCTTGAGCGCGCGCTCGTCCGCAGCCTGGATAACGGGACCCTCCGCAACGGGGTCAGAAAACGGGATGCCGATTTCAATCAAATCCGCGCCCGCTTCCGCCATGCCGAGAACCAGCTCCTTTGTAATATCGAGGCACGGGTCCCCCGCCGTAACGAACGGGATAAACGCCTTGCCGTTTTGGAATGCTTTCGCTGTATTACTCATAAATTTCTTCCCCCCTGTAGCGCGCAATCGCCGCGACGTCCTTGTCGCCGCGCCCTGAAACATTGACGACGATAATCTGGCTTTTATCCATCGTGGGCGCGAGCCGCCTTGCATACGCGACGGCGTGCGCGCTCTCGATTGCCGGTATAATCCCCTCAATGCGGGACAGGTATTCAAACGCCTCAACCGCCTGTGTGTCCGTAATGGGAACATACTGCGCGCGGTTTCTGTCATGCAGGTCCGCGTGCTCCGGCCCGATTCCCGGGTAATCGAGCCCAGCCGAAATGGAATAAACGGGCGCAATCTGCCCGTATTCATCCTGGCAGAAATACGACTTCATCCCGTGGAACACGCCGGGCGAGCCGTTAGCAATCGTCGCGGCGTTCTGCGGGTTATCCGCGCCCAAGCCCGCCGCCTCACAGCCGATGAGCTGCACGGACGGTTCGTTTATAAAATCATAAAACGCGCCCATCGCGTTGCTGCCGCCGCCGACGCACGCAATTACCGCGTCGGGCAGTTTCCCTTCCGTTTCCATGAGCTGAGACTTGATTTCCCTGCCGATAATACTCTGGAAATCGCGCACGATGGTGGGGAAGGGGTGCGGCCCCATGACAGAGCCGAGCACATAATGTGTGTCGTTCACACGGCTGGTCCATTCCCGCAGCGTTTCGTTGACCGCGTCCTTGAGCGTTTTTGTGCCGCTTGTAACGGGATGTACCTTTGCACCCAGCAGCTTCATACGGTAGACGTTTAGGGCCTGGCGCCTGGTATCCTCCTCGCCCATGAACACCTCGCACTCCATGCCCATCAGGGCGGCCGCCGTTGCGGTCGCAACGCCGTGCTGTCCGGCGCCCGTTTCCGCAATCAGGCGTGTTTTGCCCATTTTTTTGGCAAGCAAAGCCTGACCGAGCACATTGTTGATTTTATGAGAGCCGGTGTGGTTTAAGTCCTCGCGCTTGAGGTAAACCTTCGCGCCGCCTAAATCGTTTGTCATCTTCTCCGCGAAATATAAAAGCGACGGCCTGCCCGCGTAGTTTTTGAGTAAACCGTTAAGCTCCGCGGTAAACTGCGGGTTTTTGCTGTAAAATTCATACGCTTCTTCCAGCTCGTTTACGGCGTTCATCAGTGTTTCCGGTACAAACTGCCCGCCGTGCTTGCCAAATCTTCCCTTAGACATTTCCTGCACCTCTTACTATATTGATAATTTGCTTGATTTTTTCCTTGTCCTTGACCCCATCCGTTTCCACTCCGGAGCTTACGTCAATGCAGTACGGCCGGACTTCCTTTACCGCCTGCGGGGCGTTGCTTTCGTTTATGCCGCCCGCCAAAAAGAACGGCATGCTCATATCTTTCGGAATCATATCCCACGAGAACCTGTCTCCCGTGCCGCCGTAGGCGTTTTTGCTGTAGGTATCATACAGCAAATAATCACAGGGCAGACGCTGTGCCTCAATGATTTGCTCCTTGCTTTGTACGCGCACAGCCTTGATGATGGGGCAGGATACCTCTTGCTTCAACGATTGGATATAAGCCTCGTCCTCGTCGCCGTGGAGCTGTACCAAATCGATGATGCCTTTCTCCACAAGTCCGGCGATAAAAGAAACCGGTTCGTTTACAAATACGCCTGCGGCTTCAATTTTAGGGCTTAGTTTTTCTTTGAGTCGGTGCGCCTGTTCCGCCGTAACCCGCCGCCTGCTTTTTGAGAACACAAAGCCGATGTAGTCTGGAGGATATTCGTTGATAGCCAGAATATCTTCAGGCCGGCTCAATCCGCAGATTTTGATTTTACTCATGTCAAAGCGCCTCCGTTGAGTATCTCCAGCGCCGCTTTTTTGTCTGTACTTTTCATCAGTGTTTCACCAATGAGCACGGCGTCCGCACCGGTATTACGCAGGGAATTGATGTCCGCGGGCGTTTTAACGCCGCTTTCCGCAACAAACAAAATATTGCCGGGCACAAGGCTTCTAAGCCTTGCGCAGTTGCTTACATCCACATCAAAGGTTTTTAAGTTCCGGTTGTTGACCCCGATAATACGCGCCCCTGCCTTTACAGCCATATCGATTTCTTCGGCGGTATGCGCTTCGACGAGCGCCGACAGGCCGAGCGTATCGCATATTTCGAGAAAATAACGAAGGGTTTGTTCATCGAGCAGGGAGCAAATCAGCAAAACGGCTGACGCGCCGAGTATTTTTGCCTCGTAAATCTGGTATTCATCGACGGTAAAATCCTTACGCAGGACGGGGATTGACACGCTTTGTACGATTTCCTCCAAAAACCGGTCGCTGCCGAGAAAAAATTCCGGCTCCGTCAAAACGGATACCGCGCTGGCTCCCGCCTGCTCGTACTCCTTCGCAATCGTGAGATAAGGAAAATCCTCCGCGATAATCCCCTTTGAGGGAGAAGCCTTCTTTACCTCGCAAATGTAGGCGATTCCAGCTTTTTGAAGAGCTGCTTCAAAAGGAAAACCTGTATAGCATGGCAGCGCGAGCGCCCTGTTTTTTATTTCATCCAATGAAACGGCGGCCCTTTTACGGGCTGCGCGAAGCCTTGCGCCTTGCGCCAGTGTATCGAGTATCATAAAGCGTTGCTCCTTTCAGGCGCTTTGTTCCTGCGGGAACCGGTTGGTCGCCACGATGAATTCCTGCATTTTTTCAAACGCCGCGCCGCTGCTCAGGGCTTTTCTTGCGAGTGAAACGCCTTCTTCAATGCTTTGCGCTTTGCCGGCAAGGTAGAGGACGACGGCAGAATTGAGTAATACAATATCGGTTTTCGGGCCGTTTTCACCGGACAAAATTTGTTTTGCGATTTCCGCGTTTTCCTGCGCGTCACCGCCAGTCAAATCAGCGGGCGCGCAAAGCGAAAAGCCATAATCGCGCGGGTCGAGCGTATAGGTCGATAAAACGCCGTCGTTGATTTCACAAACGCGCGTTTTGTCCGTGAGGGAAATTTCATCGAGCCCGTCAAGACCGTGGACGACCATGCCGCGCTTTACGCCCAGGTTCGAGAGTACCTGCGCAATCGGCTCGACCAAATCCTCGTCATATACGCCGATGAGGTTGACATCGGCCGCCGCGGGGTTAGCAAGCGGGCCGAGCACGTTGAAGATGGTGCGTGTGCCGAGCTCTCTGCGCACGGGGGCCGCGTATTTCATAGAGGAATGGTATACCTGCGCGAACATGAAGCAAAGCCCTGTCCGCCTGAGTACCTCCTCATTCTGGGAGGGCGTGATGTCGAGCCGGACGCCGAGCGCCTCGAGCAAATCAGCAGCGCCGCATTTGCTTGATACGCTGCGGTTGCCGTGCTTGGCGACGGGAACGCCCGCTGCCGCGATGACAAAGCACGACACGGTCGAAATATTGAAGGTGAACGCCTCGTCCCCGCCGGTTCCGACGATTTCCGCCACCTTGAAGTCGTGGCTTAATTTTGCGCCCTTTTCGCGCATGACCTCCGCGCACGCCGTAATTTCTGTCGGCGTTTCACCCTTCATCCGAAGCGCTGTCAAAAACGACGCAATCTGTGCGTTGGTCGCCTTGCCGCTCATAATTTCATCCATAACGGCGCGCGTCATATCAAAGGAAAGATTTTCCTTGTCCATCGCCTTGTGAATTGCTTCTATAATCATAATACCTTCTGTCCTTTCTGAGTTTTGCATATATCGGTGATTGTCTGTCTAAATAGAAAGAAAATTTTGCATAATTTGTTTGCCCTGCGGGGTAAGAATCGATTCCGGGTGAAACTGCAGCCCGTACACATCAAAGTCACAGTGGCGAACCGCCATAATTTCCCCGGCGGCGTCCTGCGCCGTTACGGTAAGCGCGCCGGGCAGCGTTTCCGTTTTTACAATAAGCGAATGGTAACGCGCGACCTTTATAGCTTCCGGCAGGCCGCGGAATACCGGACAGGAAGCGTTAAGTGTAATTTCGCTCTGTTTGCCGTGCATCAGCTGCTTTGCGTGCGCGATGACCGCGCCGAACGCCTCACAGACCGCCTGGTGCCCCAGGCAAACGCCAAGGATTGGAATTTGTCCGGCAAACCGCCGGACTGCATCGATACAGATACCCGCGTCTTTGGGGTAGCCCGGTCCCGGGGAGAGAAGAATATGGGTGGGGGCAAGCGCCTCTATTTCATCGGTTGTGATTTCATCGTTTCGCCTGACCAGTATACCGCGGCGGATTTCCCCGGCAAGCTGGTAAAGGTTGTAGGAAAAGCTGTCGTAATTGTCAATTAGTAAAACCATTCTGCTTCCCCCTTCAATTGTGACGGTCGATGTCGCTTGCGTGGACGAGCGCGTCTATTACCGCGGACGCTTTGTTGTGGCTTTCGATATATTCCGTTTCCGGTACGCTGTCCGCGACGATTCCCGCGCCGGCCTGTACCGTTACCCGGTTTTTGTTTTTTACCGCCATGCGGATTGCAATGCAGGTGTCCATATTGCCGTTGAAGTCTACATAGCCGATTGCTCCGCCGTATACGCCGCGCGGCGTATCTTCCAGCTCCTCTATAATTTCACATGCCCTGATTTTCGGCGCTCCGGAAAGCGTTCCGGCGGGGAGGAGGGCGGAGATGGCGTCGAACGCGCCGTATTCCTGTTTGATGTCGCCCTGTACCTCAGAGCAGATATGCATAATCTTCGAGTACCGGTGCACCTTCTGGTATTCCGTGACCTCGACCGAGCCAATTTCAGCAATCCTGCCGATGTCGTTTCGACCCAAATCGACGAGCATGTTGTGCTCCGAAAGCTCCTTTTCGTCCTGTAACAGCTCTATTTCCAACTCTTTGTCCTCCTGCGGCGTTTTGCCTCTTGGGCGGGAGCCCGCGATGGGGAAGGTGGTGAGCCTGCCGTTTTGCAGCCGGACGAGCGTTTCAGGCGAGGTACTGATGATTTCGCTCCCGTTTATGGAGAGATAAACCATATAGGGGGAAGGGTTCGTCGTGCGCAGTACGCGGTAAGCATTCAGCAGGCTTCCGTCGTATTTCGCTTCAAACCGGCGGGAGACGACCGCCTGGAAAATGTCGCCGTCATAGATATGGTGTTTTGCCTGCTCTACCATTTCACAGTAGCGCTCTTTGGAGACGTTGCAGGTGAATTCCGCGCCGCGCGGACATTCGCTCAAGGGGAGCGGAGAGGCGTCCATAATCAGGTCGAGAATGTTCTGAATATCGTTTAATGCTTTTTCATACTGCGCGGTCAAGTCGCTCGTTTTCATATTGACGATGATAGTAATTTTTTGTTTCAGATGGTCGTAGGCGATTACCTTGTCGGCAAGCAGTAAATCGAAGTCGTTCATATCGCCGCTTTTAAGCTTCAGCACCGGCTCGCTGTAGCCTATCATGCCGTAGCCGTAGTATCCGACAAGACCTCCGGTAAATGGGGGAATGCCGGAAAAGCGCGGCGTTTTATAATGGGAGAGGTATTCTTTGAGCACTTCTAAGGGACGGCTGGTTTTTATGACGCGCTCGCCCTCACCCTCGATGGTGACGACATGGTCTTTGCAGTAAATGCGCGCCTTTGGGTCAAAGCCCAAAAAGGAGTAGCGCCCCCATTTGTCGGAATCCTCTATGCTTTCCAGAAGGAAAAAGTTCTTTTTGTAGCGTGAAATCCGGCGCAGCAGCGTAATCGGCGTGCACAAATCGGCGTAAATTTCCTTGCAGACGGGAATCACGTCGTAGTCCTTAGCAATTGCTTTTACCTGCTCAAAGCTCGGTGTGACCATTGTTATCACCCTTTCTTTTTGTTTTTTAGGTAAATAAAAAAAGCTTTCGTCCCCGAAAAGGGACAAAAGCTTTTATAAACTTCTGCGGTACCACCCAAATTGGCGTAAAACGCCCACTTTACGTACTGACATACGCTCCTTTCTGGTAACGGCGAAGGAATCCCCGTCAGCGCCTACTCCCACAATGCGGTTTCAGGCTGCCCTCACAAGTCCATTCAAAAAAAACATTGCTGCCGTATTCCCACCAGCTAACGGCTCTCTGGAAACGCTGTATTTTTTCTACTACTCTTGTTCAGCGGTTTTGTTTTTTAAATTGTTGTAAGTATAGCGCTCCTTTTGTTGTTTGTCAATGCCTTTTCAAAAAACTTTTTGTAATTTTGTATTCTTTTTACCGGTCGAGAGAGAGGAAGACTTTCAAACAGCATCTGTTTTATTATATGTGAATTTTCTTTTTTGTGACAAATGAATTGACCGGGGAATTGACAAACGTCACTTCATTTGTTAAAATAACAAACGTGCATTCCCGCACAAAAAATGTTTATTACAGAGTAGAATCCTGCGCGTGGCACCCATTATGGTGTACAGTGCCGTCTGAACGGGGAGTTGTCAGACGGACGAAACGGGCTTAGTCCCTGCGGTTCAGGATTCGCATCCCGCTGTACCATAAGGATGAAACGGCTGTCTTCAGCCGCGGAGCTTTAGGAGCGGAGCTTTGGCGTATGCCTTTCCCGCTCCGTTTTTATTTTGCGTTACTCCTTATTGCAGCACAAAGAGAAAGGAGCAACAGCAAATGAAAGAAAAAAGACATGCAATCCGTTCGTCCTGCAAGGAATTCGGGAACGTGCAGATGGTCGCGCTCTGCGGCATATTGCTCGCGCTGCGCGTCGTGCTCGGCTTCCTGGAAATCAACATCGAAAGCGTTTACCGCATCTCCTTCGCGGCGCTGCCCGTATCTCTGGGCGCCGCGCTGTTCGGCCCTGTCGCGGGCGGCGTGCTCGGCGGCATGGGGGATATTGTAACGCTAATCATCAAGCCGATTGGCGCAATCAATCCGGGTATTATTTTAAGCAAGGTGCTTGCGGGCTTTTTCATGGGCCTAATCCTTTATAAGCGCCCGGTAAGCCTTAAACGCACGATTTTTGCCTGTACTGTAACAACTGTGCTCTGTGACCTTATCATTACGACGGCAAGCCTCTTCTGGATGTACGGTACGCCGCTAGAAATCCTGCTGCCGTGGAGGATTGTCAATTACCTGTCGCTTCTGCCGGTGAATACGGCGCTCCTGTTCGGTGCGCAAAAGCTGATGGGCCGTATCAATGTTCCCGTTTTGAAGAATCGTGTGTAAAAACAATTAACATTTAATTTTAATTGTTTCCACCGGAAAATGCCATGACATTTTACGAGAAAGCGCCCTGCTGTTCGTTTTACGGAACAGCAGGGTGCTGTTTTTATTGGGGGATATTCATTTCATTGAATCGAACATTAGTTCGTGTTATGATTTTCTCAAGGAAAAACGGTATGTTGACCACCGCCCCGGGACATGCCGTTCAACCCGGATTATGCAGTTTGCAGAAAATTTGGAGGGAATCATGGATTATAAAGCATGGGCCGAGGATTATGCAGTCCAGGCGCAAAAAATAAAAGAAAAGTTAAGCGCAATGAAGAGAGAGGAGGAGAACGAAGAAAACAGGATGGAGCACAACCGCAGGGCGGCTATTTTGTATTCGATGTACCTTGACTGCCGGCATACGGCTGAGATTTTACAGAGAAGAGGAGGCGATACCTATGCCGCAAAACAGGATACTGTCTCTTGATAGGTTTACCGACGAGCTTTATGTGCTGCGGCAGTACAATATGCGCGGGGACAACCTTGGGGATATAAAGCGCATGAAGGCGTTTATGGCCAAGGCGCTCAGCGCAGAGCTGACTGAAAGGCAGCGCCAGTGCTTGACAGCCTATTATTTCGGCGGGGAAAAGATGAAAGAAATCGCAGAAGATTTAGGCATCAGCACCTCGGCGGTTTCCCGCCATATCAAGCGGGCGCTTGTAAGGCTTAGGGCGCGCTCCATTTATTATTAAAGAGAGGGGGGGATTATCCCCCTTCTTTTATGCTCTGAATCGGCATAATGGAGCCCGCCGATTCACTTGATTGCTTTATTTAAAACGATTTTAATATGAAAAACGCTCGGAATAAAAAAGCAGAAGCCGTTTTCGGGCTCCTGCTGCTGATTTATACAAGCTCAATTAAAGCTCAAAGTCCTTTGGGTCATACTGCGGCAGGCGCGGCATTTCATGCGGTACGCGCAGCAGAGGATTATATTTGAACCGGAAGCACTTGCCGTCTTTAATTTCCCTTTTTGCCCTGCATATGGTTACGCCTTCGCCGTTTTCAATGCAGTTGTCGCAGTATTCGCAGTTTGGTTCGATGTGATTTCCAAAAAGCCTGTAGAATTTCATCGTATTGACCCCGCTTGCCTATGACGTTTTTCGCTTGTATTATACCATGGTTCCGTTTATAATGTAAAGCATGAAAGATAAAACGCTTTCGGGAGGCTTTTTATGAATTTCAAAAGCGATACGATGCGGCTCCACAACAGGGAAGGCGCCGCTTACCTTACATTTGGCAGCCTGCGCGCCGTGCCGTTTGTAAACCACGCGTTTTCCACGCGCCTGGGCGGAGTAAGCGCCGGGGATTTTTCCACTATGAACCTGAGCTTCGGGCGCGGGGACGCGGACGAAAACGTACTGCAAAATTACAGGCTGTTCTGTGAGTCGGCGGGCTTTGATTTTGATAGCCTGGTAGCCTCAGCACAGGACCACCATATCTATGTGAGGCGCGTTACCGCAAAGGAAAAAGGGATTGGGATTACAAAGCCGCGTGACATGCAGAGCGTGGACGCGCTCGTAACAAATGAGCCGGGCGTCACGCTCGTCACCTATTACGCGGACTGCACGCCGCTTTTTTTTATCGATACGAAGCGGCGCGTAATCGCGCTGGCGCACGCCGGATGGCGCGGCACTGCCGGGCGTATCGGCGCGCGGGTGGTACACTGCATGAGGGAGCATTATGGGACAGAGCCAGGGGATATATTAGCGGCAATCGGCCCGGCAATCTCGAAATGCTGCTACGAGGTCGACGAAAGCTGCTGCTCTCACTTTAAAGCGATGACGGAGCTTGACACGGAGAAGTTTATCTTCCCGAAGGAAGCTGGGAAATATATGCTCGATTTGCTGGAGGCAAATAGGCAGGTTTTAAAAAGCGCAGGCGTGCCTGAGGAAAACATTGCGGTAAGCGACGTATGCACGCGCTGCAACAGCGGGCTGCTTTGGTCACACCGGGCAACAGGCGGCAAACGCGGAGGAATGGCGGCGTTTATGTGCCTGGAGGAAGCAAACGGATAGAAAGAAACGGGGGATATGGGATGCCTGTTTACCGGATTGCCGGATTAAACGTATTTATGGAGCCGCGCTGCAAGCTGCTTGAGGGCCGCGCGAAACAGTACCGTTTAACGGACAATAGTATCAAGAAAGCGGATTGTGAAATCATCATCGACCCGCAGGCACAGGGCTTTGAAGAATGGCTGAGCTCCTACCGGAATTATCCGATGGACAGCAACGAATATACATGGTTTGGGTACCGCTTTTACTGTGAGCTGATTCACTACGGTGGATTTTTCCTGCACGCGTCCGCCGTCTCGCTTGATAACAGGGCATATCTGTTCTCCGCCGACAGCGGAACGGGCAAGTCTACCCATACGGGCCTGTGGCTCGATTATTTTGGAAAGGAGCGCGCGTTTCTCATCAACGACGACAAGCCCGCTCTGTTAAAAGGCGAAAGCGGCTATCTTGCGTGCGGCACGCCTTTTTCCGGCAAGCATGATTTGAGCAGAAACGCGATGGTTCCGGTGCAGGCGCTTTGCTTTCTGGAGCGCGCGCCGGAAAATTCCATCAGGAAAATAGAAAGCAGCGAAGCGGTACGGCGCATCTTTACACAGATAATGCGCTCCGCCGACCGCGCAGTCATGGAGGAAATTCTTGCGATGCTCGACGGCTTTTTAAGCTCCGTTCCAGCTTATGTGCTGCGCTGCAGCATCAGCGAGGATGCGGTAAAGACCGCGTATGAAGCAATGCGGCCCTGCCAAAAGCCGTGACAATCTTGTCATTAACGGTCAAAATCTCGTGAGTTTTGTTGACAGAAAGAAAAATAGGAAGTAAGATTACCATGAAAACGGCGTTTGCCGGAACGAATGGAAAAGAGGAAAGCATATGAAAAGAATTTGGATGGTAAGCGCACTTATCCTGTGCCTTTCGGCGCTTGTATTTTTAAACGGCTGCAAAGACGAAAAGGATGCGGAAAGCTCTTCGCCGCCCACTGAACCGACCCAGAGCACGCAGGCTGCCACACGGCCTGCCCAGCCGGAGGAAGAAACGCAGGAGAGCTCTTCCCCGGAGGAAACACAGCCGCAGGCTTCCCAAACAGAGCCGCAGGGCGACTCGGCAAGCAGCGCGCCGCAGAATAATATTCCCGACCTGACGGGAAGCTGGGAGCCCATGATGGGGGAAAGCGCGGCTTCAGGCAATCCTGTTGAGCTGAGCGAAATTTATGGAACCGGCCTTTCCTACGGCGGTTCGCTCGACCTCAATGCGGACGGCACTTTTTATGTCGGCGTTGGTATTATCAAAGACAACAGCTCGCATAAGGGTACGTATACGGTAGACGCAAGCGGCGTCCATGTGACCTATCAGAACGGGACGGCCGACACATTTGAATATCTTTCCGATTACAACGGAAGGGAAGCGGTCAAGGCGCGCCAAGGAGATTATTATATCTATTTCTGCCGGTAAAATTTGAAAATAAAGGGCCGGGACGGGGATGAACCGTTCCGGCCCTTTTTGCATAAATAAGCGCCGCCCGTGGGGAATGCCCATTGGCGGCGCTTACCCGTATTCCGTATGCAAGAAGGCAAGCATACGGGTGGGGTACGGAATGCCGTTTTGTTTTTTCACCGCCTACTGGCAATGGCAAAAACGGCCGTTCCGGTTTTGGCGCTTATGTATATTGGTAGCTGCTTACGTTGTATTTTCCGCCGGTCGTCGTGGTGCAGTAGTAACAGGTACCGCTTGAACCCATTACAATATCCACCGTCTGCGTACCGGTTCCGTTGGTGAAGATGATGCGGTCGAATTCGTCCGGGTCAAAGGTAATGGAATAGATTTTTTCGCTGGAATTCGGCGTTGTGCCCACGTAGGTCATATTGACGCCGGGCCAGTTCGCGTTATTGTGGCCGCTCGAATCCTTCCACATATATGCCTTGACGGAGCTCCAGTTGAGCTTGTCCTGGAAATAGAGCGTCTTTGAGCCGGCGGGGGGATCGGTTGGGTCAGTCGGCGGGTCGGTCGGCTCTGAGCCGGCATTGTAGATGACCGCAACGCTTTTCGCGGGAATGGTTCCGGTAATTCTTCCGTTCGAGACGGTAAAGGTGGAGGAACCGCTTGAAATGTGGTTTTCGTAGGTGCCGGAAGCCATGCGGTTTGCCGTCGCGTTGACGTTTACGGAGCTGCTGCCTAGGTTGACGAGCACCGCGCCGGAGGTACCGCGCTCGTTGATGACGATGCTGCCGCTGCTGCTCAGGTATTCGCTCTGGCCGATAAATTTGTTGTGAAATTTATTCACTTCAACGACCGTGCTGCTTTTCCACGTGGTATTGCCTGTCTGTCCCATAACGCCTCCTGTAAAGCTTGACGGACGGGCAAGGAAGAGCGAGGTGGCGTCGGCACGCGAGGCGACGACCGCCCAGGCAAGCCTGATATTCTGGTCGGTGACGTTCAGTGTCGTCTGGTCGCTTCCATATGTATCGTGTGATTCCGCCCAGAGGACAGACTTGCTCGCGCCGACATTAAATACGTATCCAGGATTTGCGGCGCCTGATGCGTTGGAATTGATGACGTTATTCAAGACATTATTGCCGGTCTGGTTGTCGGTGATGCTCATATACTTGGTGTAGTTCGTCAGTGCCGTGTTGGCGGTATTGAGGATTTCCGCGTACATGTAAAGGGATTTGCCCTTTTGTGACGCGTAATTTTTCGCCGCGCTTGTAACGTTCGGCCAGAAGTTGCTCGCGCCTGAGGAGTCCTCAGGGACCTCGATATGCTTCGCCGCGTCGAAACGGAAGCCGTCCGCGCCGAGGTCTATGCAGGTTTTGAGCAGATTGATGATGTAGTTCTGGACATCCGTATTTCCAGTGTTCAGGTCGGGCATGCCGATGTAGCCGTGCGTCATATCATAGCGGTTGCCGTCATGAGCCGAAATGTTGTTGATGTGCCAGTAGCTGTCGTTGTTGCGGATGGCCGACGGAATCGCTGAGTTCCTGTTCGACGCGTTATTTCCATTGCCGCCCGCGCTTGCCATATGGTTTGCTACGATATCTACAATGACCTTGACGCCGTAGGAATGGGCCGTGTCGCACATAGCCTTAAACTCAGCTTTTGTGCCAAGCCAGGTACCGCCGTCCGCGAAATCAAGGGTGATTGGCTGGTAGAGCTTCCACCACTGTGTGCTGACCTGTGTCCAGGTGGCGCCGTAATCCTTTGGTTTTTGTACCGGAGAGGTTTGTACTGTTGAGTACCCGGCTGCCGCGATATTTGCCATGTTGTTTTTGATGTTGTTATACGACCAGTTCCATGCGTGCAATATCAAGCCGTCCTGCGTATTGGTGGCAAGCCCTTGTGAATTGAGCGAGGATGAAGCCGTTGTCGTCACGCCGCCGAAGGAGCAGACGAAGGTGACGAGGATGGTGACGGCCAGTAAAATGCTGGCCGCTCTTTTTTTGAACCTAGACATGATGACCTCCTGATTTTTGTTTTTTAGATGTTTTTGTTTTTTTGAATGTATTTTGCAAAATACCCGTCAACCCAAGTTTAAATCGGAAATATAAATAAAGTCAATGTAATCGTTTTAATTTATAGTAAAATTTTTGTAAGTTTGTACGGATTGCTATAATTTTTAATCGATATATGTCTAAATTGGATAGGCAAAAAGAGAAAATGGTTTATTTGTTATTTATTTATCAAGGATGTACCTTTCAAACAGACGGTTAAATTATAAGCCTGGCCTTTGTTTTCCCCGGAAATAATCGGATAAACGAAGGCGCCGTCCGCGCAAATGCACGGACGGCGCCTGTTCGGCCTGTTACGTTATGAGCTGGCGGTCAAAAACCCCGCCTTTATTTAAAAGGATACGTCAAGGGTTGCTCCCCCTGCTATGTAGACGGATAGGTGCTTACCTTATATTTGCCTGAGGAGGCAGCCTGCGTACAATAGTAGACGGAACCGTTCGTTGCGGTGGGCAGGTCTACCGTCTGCTGGCCGCTCCCGTTCGTAAAGATAATATAATCGTAAGCGCTGTCTGTAAACGTAATCTTATAAATATTTTCGTGCGTGTCGGGCGTCGTCTTTACATATGTCATGGTAACGCCCGGCCATGCGGCGTTCTTTGCGCCGGTTAAGGAATTCCAGCAGTATGCCTTGGCGGAGGAGCCCCAGCCTAGCTTGTCCTGCAGGTAAAGTGTTTTTACGCCGCCGGGAGAAGCCGCTGTGTTATAGAGAACCGCGATGTTTTTACCGGTGATCGAACCGTAAATCCTTCCGTTGGAAACGGTAAAGTTATTGCCGGAAATGTGGTCTTTGTAGGTACCGTCTATCATACGGTTTGCCTGTGCGTTTACGCTTACACTGTTGCTGCTCAGGTTTACAAGGACCGCGCCGGTTGTGCCGCGTTCGTTGATGACGACGCTGCCGTTGTTGCTCAGGTACTCGCCCTGCCCGATAAAGTAATTGTGGAACTTATTGACTTCAGCTACGTTCTTTCCTTTCCACGAGGTATCGCCGGACAACCCCATTTCATTACCGGTATAGCTCCATGGGCGTGCAAGGAACAGGGAGGTGGCGTCGGCGCGCGAAGCGACAACCGCCCAGGTCAGCATAATGTCGGTATTGGAGGTGAATTGGTTTTCCGCGAAAATATCGTGCGACTCCGCCCATAGAACGGTTTTATCCGCGCCGAGATTGAACACATAGCCGGAAGCCGCCGCGCCTGCCGCGTTGCCGTTGAGGACATTCGACTTGACGTTGTTTCCGGTCTGGTTGTCGGTCAGGCAGATGTATTCCGTATAATTGGAAAGAGCTGTTGACGCCGTATTGAGGACCTCGCCGTAATAATAAATATTCTTGCCCTTGGCAGAGCCGTAGGCGCTGACCTGGCTTGTGACGTTCGGCCAGAAATTGCTGCCCGCGCCATAGGGGTCTTCAGGAACCTCGATATGCTTTGCTGCGTCGAAGCGGAAGCCGTCGGCTCCTTTATCGATGCAGGTCTTCATCAGGTCGATGACAAAGCCCTGGACGGCCGAATTGCCCGTATTCAAATCGGGCTGCCCGGTCGAGCCCATCGTCATATCGTAGCGGTTTGAATCGCTTGCCCAGATGGTATTGACATGCCAGTAGCTGTCGTTGTTGCGCAGGTATGCAGGAATGCCGCTGTTGCGGTTGTCCTTGGCGTTTCCCGCGCCGTCCCTGTCGTTTGCCAGATGGTTTGCGACGATGTCGACAATCACCTTGACGCCGTAGGAATGCGCTTCCTCGCACATTTTTTTAAATTCTTCCGGCGTGCCCATCCAGGTGTGATCGGCTGCAAACGTCAGGTCGAGCGGCTGGTAGAATTTCCACCACTGTGTGCTGACCTGCGTCCAGGACGCGTTATAGTCGCGCGGCTGCTGTACAGGCGACGTCTGTACAGCGGAGTAGCCCGCCGCGGCAATATCGGCCATGTTGCTTTTGATGGTGTTATACGACCAGTTCCACGCGTGCAGGATTACGCCGTCCTGTATATTCTGCGCAAGGCCGTAGGTGCCGCTGGATATAGCGGGGGCGGGGGTGTCGTTCGCGACCGCTGTTACGCCGCCGTATGAGCAGACAAAGGTAACGAGGATGCTTAGAACCAGCAGAATGCTTAACGAACTTTTTTTGAACCGAGACATAATCTACCTCCTATTATCTTGTTTTTTTAGGGCTGATTTTGCAAAATATCCTTCTTTTATATTTTATACTACAAATATGGATAAAGTCAATATAATAAAATGTATATAGTGAACTACTTTTGTAAATTTGTACGATTTACTATATTTTTAAATCTTTAACTGTTTAAAATTAATAAATAAAAAATATCGGTAATTCGATTGTTATTTGTTTGTCAAAAAGAATAGCCTACCGGATGGATGATATGGTCTGCTTTCGGATTGAAACCGGAAAGTCTTTTATCCTTTAAAAGCAGGGCGGGGCATACGGCGCAGGCGCCGAAACGTTCCTTCAAGTGGTCTACCGTATCGTCAAGCCGCTCCCGTCGTACGCGCTCTTTTTCGTCGCCGCTGAAAAAGGAAAGCTGCACGCCCTGCGCACACCGCGTAAAATCAGAAACGCTTACCCCCAGGCTTCGTATAGCCTGTTTTTTGTGGTAATGCTCTTGAAAAAGGCGCATAGAGGCGTCTGTAATATCCTTTGTAATACTGCTGTCGCCGTCAAGCCGGCACTGGCGTTCCAGGGTGTGCAGCTCGTTGTCCCGGATATGGATACCTACCGTTTTACAGCGCAGCCCCTGCTCGCGCATACGGCGGCATACGCTGTCGCACAGGACGCTGAAAATAATCTTGACGTCGTCGAGTGTTTTCAGGTCGCGCGGGGCGGTCACAGAGTTGCCAATCGATTTAGGCGGCGGCACTTCGCTGTAGCGGGCGACGGGGGAGGCGTCCAGCCCGTTTGCGAAGGTATAAAGCCAGTCGCCCCATTTTCCGAGATTGCGGCGAAGCAGCTCCTGTTTGCAGCGCGCGACGTCTCCAATTGTGTAAATGCCCATTGCGGTGATCTTCTTTTTTGTAGCGGGGCCAACGTATAAAAGCTCGCCCGAAGGCAGCGGCCACACGATGTCCCGAAAATTGTCCTTGGAGATTACCGTGACCGCGTCCGGCTTTTGGTAATCGCTTCCAAGCTTTGCGAATATTTTATTGAAGCTCACGCCGATGCTTACCGTAATACCGATTTCTTCCTTGACGCGCCGCCTTATTTCCCCGGCAATAGCCTCCCCGCTCCCAAACAGGCGGGCGCTGCCGGTTACGTCGAGCCATGCCTCGTCCAGCCCGAACGGCTCTACCCGGTCGGTGTATTCCAGGTAAATTTCCCTTACGCGTTTTGCAAATTCCAGATAGCGCGCAAAATCGGCCTGCACCGTAACGAGCTGAGGGCATTTTTTCTTTGCCATCCAAATTGGCTCGCCCGTTTTTACGCCGAACCCCTTGGCGTTTTGGTTTTTGGCCAGGATGATACCGTGGCGTGCCTGGACATCCCCGCATACTGCGACGCAGTAATTTTGCAGCCGCGGATTGAGCAGGCATTCCACAGACGCGTAAAAGGCGTTGCAGTCGCTGTGCAAAATGGTTCTGGACAAAAAAGCATCTCCAATCGAACAAATGTTTATAACAATTATAGAACTTTCGTTCGCACTGGTCAATGGGATAATAGAACATATGGTCGGTAAATAAAACCACATTTTTTAAAAATAGCGCCAGCTTGCAAATTCGCTGCTGCAAAACCCTCAAATATAAAAGCAAAACAGTAAAATGTCAGAGAAAATAAAATAACCATAAAAAGTAAATGTAAAATATCCTCACAATATGTAGATGCGAATTAAATTGGTATGGTATAAATAAAGGGTTAAAATAAATATGTGAGAATGTATCAGAATTCAAAAAATAAAAAGGAGTGTTTATATTGCAAAAACTGAGAAAAACAATCGCTATCCTGTTATGCCTGTGCCTGCTTATGGGTACGGCGGCAATCGGCGCGTCCGCGTATACGGACGAAGAAGAACGGCAGATAAAGCAGCGGCTTTTGAACAATACGGAAGAGCTGTACATGTTGGGTGAGCAAAAATTTCCGTCAATGGGAAACGAGGGAGTACCGATTTATACAGGAGAAACCCTGGGCGAGTTGAACGTCCAGCTTGAAAACGCATGGAAATATATGAACATAAACAGTGGGATTATATGGGAATTATGTCCGGTGGAGGAGCTTCAGGGCGTTTATGACAAGCTCGAAGCGGCGTACGACGGCCTGAAAGTAGCCGTTTCCTCGCTGCAGGAATTATACGACGCGGTAAAGGGGGAGGAAGACGGCACGGAGGGCTATCTTTCCCGTTACTACTCAGAGCGGATGTGGCGGGAATTTTGCGCCGCGCGGCAAACGGCAGCGGATGTGCTTTTAAACCCGGACGACGACTCCGTGACGGGCGCGTACTTTGCGCTGCGCGCCGCCTACAACAAGCTCTGCGCAAGCAATCAGGTGGCGGGCGATATTGATGGAAACGGTTACGTTAAAGTAGCGGACGTGCTGTACCTGCAGAAATATCTGGCAAAGATGGTTACGATGAATTCCTCCCAGCTAATTGTTGCTGATTTTGTCAGCAGGAATAATGCGGGAACCATTACAACGGAAAATGTCATTATGATGCAGAAGCATCTTGCTGGCGTGGATATGTTTTTTGACAGCAGGGGATTGGGTTCTATAAACCAACTAGACCGTAATCCGCTGATTGATGAGGGAAAGTTAATTTGAAGCGCATCCACTGTACAGGGATTTCTGAGTGGTAAATCAGCTTTATAATGTAATCATTTAATTAACATAAAAATAGCGAAATATGTTGTTTCTGTTTTAAATTGACATATTATAAATAAAGAGTTAAAATAAATAATAGGACAAATATTCACCTTAAAAATAAAAAGGAGCGTTTCCAATGAAAAAACTAAGAAGAACAATCGCTATCCTGTTATGCCTGTGCCTGCTTATGGGTACGGCGGCAATTGGTGCGTCCGCGTACACGGACGAAGGGCAGATAAAGCAGCGGCTTTTGAACAATACGGAAGAGCTGTACATGTTGGGTGAGCAAAAATTTCCGTCAATGGGAAACGAGGGAGTACCGATTTATACAGGAGAAACCCTGGGCGAGTTGAACGTCCAGCTTGAAAACGCATGGAAATATATGAACATAAGCAGTGGGATTATATGGGAGTTATGTCCAGTGGAGGAGCTTCAGGACGTTTATGACAAGCTCGAAGCGGCGTACGACGGCCTGAAAGTATCCGCTTCTTCACTGCAGGAATTATACGATGCGGTAAAAGGCGAAGAAGACGGCACGGAGGGTTATCTTTACCGTTACTATCCGGAGCGGATGTGGCGGGAATTCTGCGCCGCGCGGCAAACGGCGGCGGATGTGCTTTTGGCCCCGGACGACGATTCTGTAACGGGCGCGTACTTTGCGCTGCGCGCCGCCTATAACAAGCTTTGCGCAAGCAATCAGGTGGCGGGCGATATTGATGGAAACGGTTACGTTAAAGTAGCGGACGTGCTGTACCTGCAGAAATATCTCGCAAAAGTTGTCAAGATGAATTCTTCACAATTGTTTGTTGCGGCGGTCTCACCTTTCACTTTAGGTACGATTACGACAGAAGACGTTTTGATAATACAGAAATATCTTGCCGGTCAAGTGGAAGAGTTGAAAAGTTTTGATTTATCCCGATTGAATTTATTTGATAGAAATGATCTTATTGATGAGGGGAAGATTATCTAAAATAGTAAGAATGGGAGTTGAAATGATGAGGAAGTGGATTAGCCTTTTGCTGGCCGCGGCCCTGCTCGTCACGGGGACGGCTGGTGTGTGCGCCAATGTATCCGCGGTACAAACAGGCAGCGGCGAGGCGGTTTTGGTTGACGGCTCAGAAAACAACTACACGCCGGAATACGAGCAGTACCTGGAAGACTATAAAAACGGGGATGTCGCAAAATACGGCGGCGTCGTCCCACGGGCGGCCGCGCCGTCGTATATCGACGACGAGGGCTATGTGGGGACGGCAATCTCCTTTTACGACCCGCGCGGCGGGGGCTGGCTTACGCCTGCCAAAGACCAGGGAAATTTAGGCGTGTGCTGGTCGTTCTCGGCGAACGCGTGCCTCGAGGCGGCAACGACGCGCCTGACCGGGCGGAAGCAAACCTTTTCGGAGCAGCATATGCGGTTTGTTTTAAGCGAAAAATTAAAAGGGCAGAACAATGATGAAGGAAAAGGATATTACGAAAAAAGCCCTGATACCGCGGGTAATATGCCGATGGCGCTCGCGTACCTGACCAACTGGAACGAGCCAATTTTAAGTAAACAGAACGTCACCTGGCAGGCGCCCGTTTCTTCAGAGGACGTGCCCTACAAGGGCGACTTTGGCCTGAACTGGCCGCAGAACATGAACGCGCGCGGCCGCATCCATGTGACCGACACGGAGGAGGTCGAAATCAGCAAAATCAAGGATTATATTTTAAGATTCGGCGCGGTCAGCGCGGACCTTTATATGTCCCAGCGCAGCGACCATTATAACAAAATTTACAATGCCCTGAACGTCTACCAGATAGACAAGCAGCCGGGTTCTTCTCCGCCCAGGGACATCCCACCGAACCACGCCGTTACCGTTGTCGGCTGGGACGACAACTTCCCAAAAGAAAAGTTCAGCCGCCAGCCGGTAAATAACGGCGCGTGGCTTGTAAAGAACAGCTATGGGCCGGACTTTGGGGAGGACGGCTATTTCTGGGTTTCTTATGAAGACAAGTATTTTAGCAACGAGAACAAGAACTTTCCCGCCGCCATTACGGGTGTGGCGCCCGCAGACCAGGACGAAAGAATGCTGTCGCACGATTTTATGCCGATAGAGGGCGACGCGTTATATACGCAGGTTAAAGAGCGGATGATTTATACCGCGAACGTTTACGATTTTTCTGAGCTTGCCGGCGAATACGGGCAAATCAGCAAGGTGATGTTTTACGCGGGTTCTCCGGAAGGTACCCTGGGCTGCTGGTATTATGTTTATATCAAGCCGCTCAACGCGGACGGAACCCTGCCTGTTATTACATATAATGACAGGCCGCTCGCGAGCGGCCCGGTAACGGCGCAGGGCTATAAAACAGTCGAAATCAGCTCTCCGCCGTACTTTATCCCGTCAAACGCGGGAAAATACGCGGTCGTTATCGGCTATACGCCAAATGAAGTAGAACGGATACGGGTATTTTATGAAAAAAGCGGCCCATATTACAGCGCTTCCTGCAACGAAGGGGAAAGCTACGTGTACCTCGGGAAAAAATGGGAAGATGTGCTGGCTACCGGGATAAAAAACAACTTCTGCATCCGCCCGGTGCTGAAAAAGACGGCCAGCGGCACGGGAAATTCCAAAATAAGTCCGAACAACCGCATTTACCGCGGCACCGCACAGACCGCTGAAATCAACTTAAACGGCAACCTGCTCCATGGCATCCAGAAAAACGATGGCAGCGTCCTCCTGCAGGGCCGGGACTATACGCTCTCCGGCAGCACGATAACCTTCCAGACCTCTTTCCTGTCGAGCCTGCCGCGTAATTACCCGACTGCCCTGCATCTATCTTTCAGCGACAGTACAGACGCAGTCTATACAGTCAACCCGAAGGTGAGCGTGATAGGGCAGTCGCTTACGGGAATTCCTGCCGTGGGGGAAAGGCTGGCGGCAAGCCTGAAATATTCCAACGACTACCCGTCGGATGTAGTCTACGGCATCCGTTACCAGTGGGAGCGGTACAATGAAAGCACCAGAAAATGGGAGCAAATTAAAAATGCGGTGAATGCCTCCTACACGGTAACAAGCGCCGATTTCGGCAAAAAGCTGCGCTGCGCGGCGGTTTCAAACAATTCTAACGTTGTGGCGGGAACATGGTACTGCAATGCCGCCACAAAAACAGTTATCCTGGGCGATGTAAACCAAAACGGTATCGTCAGCGTGGCGGACGTGCTGATGATACAAAACTACCTTGCGGGCAAGACAACATTTTCGGCGGAGCAAAAAATTGCCGCCGACTTTAACAAGGACGGCGCAATCGGTACGGCGGACGTGCTCGCCGTCCAGAACGCTATCGCTTCGTAACGGTAACGAAATATTACAAATAAAAAAACCGCCCCCGGCTGATTTTACCTGCCGGGGGCGGTTTTTATGCGCCGCATATGAGGAATGCAAGCGCCTTATACTTTAATTGGAACCTTGCCAATAAAACACATAAAAGAAGGCTTTATAGCTGGTTTTTAGCTCCAGCCGTACTTTAGGATATAATAAATTACATATATCCAACCTAAAATCCCGTGGAAAATTGCCCAACCAATTGATTTCCAGGCGCCATAGCTGATTACAATCGCCAATACACTGCCAAAACCAACGCCGGTTTTCACTGTGTTTTTTACAATGGAATTGTTTCTGTTCCTATTTTGGGTTTCCTCCCATTGTATAAATTTTGTTTTATCCGGTCGATAGTAAAATTCCGCTGTCAGCAGCGCGGTAATTGATTCGCCTTTTTATAGAGCGTAAAATCAGAGAACCAGCGACGGCGCGGTGTAAACGCGTGCCGCAAGCTCGCTGTCGAGCAGGTATAGGCCCTTCGGGTCGCTGCCGAACAGCTCCATCTTCTTAATCAGGTCTTCCGCGTTCTTTTCCTCCTCGCCCTGCTCCTTGACAAACCAGTCGAGGAACTGCATCGTGCGGAAATCGCGCACTTCATAGGCGGCGTCGTAGATGGCGTGAATCAGGCTCGTTACATACCGCTCATGCTCAAGGCCCGCCTTGAGCGGCGCCATGTGCCCGTCGGCCGCCAACTGCGGCTTATCAATCGTCTCAAGTGCGGCCTTTTCGCCGTTGTTGAGCAGGTACTGGACAAACAGCATGGCATGGTCGCGCTCTTCCTGCGCCTGTACCTTGTACCAGTTTGCAAAGCCATCGAGGCTCTGCTCGGAATAATAGACGGAAAAATCAAGATAAAGATACGCGGAATAGAATTCCTTCGTAATCTGTTCGTTTAAAAGCTTCGCTACCTTTTCATTCAACATATCGAACACCCCGTGCCTTTCATGATTATCTTTTGCAGCCGCGGAGGGATAATCCCTTATACGGCATGTTGTTATTATACCATCCTTCGACAAAAGATACAAGCTTGCGTCGGAACGGCGCCTATTGTTCAAAAAGAAAAGCATTCGGTTCAATTCATAATTTGTTCGCATTAAGTTAAGCAATCTTTCATTTCATTTTCAAACTTCCGACATGAACAATGGGTAAGATATAGTCACAGCAAAAACAAAACGCAAAAAATTCAGTGCGGCTTTCAAAGCGGCACTTTAAAAAACGAACGGAGGTCATTTTATGAACAACAATCCTTACGAGCCTTTCGGCGGAAACGAAAACCACGAAAACAGCATTCCCGCGAACGAGCACGAAGTATACAGCAGCAGCCATTTTGAACACGCGCAGGACCCTATGCAGGCCGCGCCGTCCGGAACAGAGCAGGCAGCGCAGAGGCACGCGTCTCAGCAAAGCTTCTATACGCCGGACGGAGGCAGCGGCTCCGGTTTCTATTCCTCCACAGAAAATACAGGCCGTGCGGACGAGGCAAAGCCGGAAAATATTTACAGCAGCTACAACAGCACAAGCTACCTGTACAATGAGCCGGAAAATCAGGCAGAGCAGACGGCGGCAGGGCAGTACCAGGAGCAGGCCACGGCTTCATCTTACCAATACAGCTATTATGACGGCGGCAATACAGCCGGTACAACGCAGCAGGGCTGCGATAATACTTACGAGAGCCCATATACACAGCCCGGCGGCACCATTATGACAACGCCCTATACGGCGCCTGGCGGCAAACAGAAAAAGCCCAAAAAGGAAAAGAAAAAGGCCACTCGTGGCTTTGTTGCCGGGATGATGGCCGTCGGGGTACTCGCGGCAGGCGTGGTAGGATTCGGCGGCGGATGGCTTGCGGATAACCTGACGGAAAGCGGCGTGCTGCCATCAGGAAGCGGCCTGACTATCCAGAAGGTAATCAATACTGCCTCCGGCACAACTGAGAACCAGGGCGACGCAATGACGACGGAGCAAATCGCGGAAAAAACGGCGAACAGCATCGTCGAAATCACAACCGAGGTCGTAAAAACCGGCAGCTTTGCGCAGCAATATATTGAATCCGGCGCGGGCAGCGGCGTTATCGTATCGGAAAACGGCTATATCGTTACAAACAACCATGTAATAGACGGTGCGTCAAAAATTACCGTCACGCTTAAAAACGGCAAAAGCTATACCGCAAAGCTTATCGGCTCGGCTTCCCCAGTGCTTGATGTGGCTCTGCTTAAAATAGAAGAAAGCGGCCTTACTCCGGTTGTATTCGGAGACTCCGATTCCATTAAGGTGGGTGAAAAGGCCGTTGTCATCGGCAACCCGCTCGGACAGCTCGGCGGAACCGTCACAGACGGCATCGTAAGCGCGCTCAACCGCGACCTTACCATTGACGGCGTTTCCATGAACCTGCTCCAGACGAACGCGGCCATCAATCCCGGTAACTCTGGCGGAGGCATGTTCAATTCAAAGGGCGAGCTGATTGGCCTTGTCGTTGCAAAATCCACCGGTACGGAAATCGAGGGCCTGGGCTTTGCGATTCCGGTCAATCAGGTCACAGACGTGCTCGACGACCTGACGGAGTACGGCTATGTCAGGGGCCAAATCGATTTAGGGATGTCCCTGCTCGACATTACGTCTGAGCAGATGGCCATGATGTACGGCGTCAATGAAACGGGCGTCTATGTACTGAGCGTCAACTCCGGCTCCAGCGCGGAGAGCGCGGGCTTCCAGCGCGGCGACAGGATTGTGTCTATTGATGGCACGGAAGTAAGCACTACCGACGAGGTCAACAAGGCGCTGAAATCCCATTCGGTAGGCGATACGGTCAAGGTCAAGGTAAGCCGGAGCGGCCAGACGGGCGAGCTGAGCCTGACGCTTGAAGAAAGCGTTCCGGCGGCGTCCGGCGGGGATTCCGGCACGGACAACAGCAACGGCTTCGGCAACAATGGAAACGACGGCTATTCCGACCGCAACGGAGGCAATAACGGCGGCGGAAGCCTGGACGATTTCCTCAACGGCTTATTCTAACCAATTACGCTTATTACTTTTCATTTTTCCTCTTTCTTACATGTTGATATAGAAAACAGGGCGGGAGAATTCCGCCCTGTTTTCGCATTTATCCGATTATGAAAAAGACCCCTCCGGGTAAGCCGGAGAGGCCTTTGTTTTATTCGTTATTGGCCGTGGTATTCCTTTGCGTTGAGCGCCTTTAAAATCATGCCCGCGCACATATACACGTTGCCGCCGCCGAGCGTCAGGACAAGGTCGCCGGGCTGCGCGTTTTCGCAGATGTAGCCGGTGATTTCCTCAAACGTGTTGAACCACACGCTGCCGGGGATTTTTTCGGCAAGGTCTTTTGTATAAATGCCATAGGTGTTTTCCTCACGCACGGCAAGGATTTCCGACATGACGACTTTATCCGGTATGGAAAGCGCCTTTGCAAAATCGTCCAGCAGCATCGCGGTGCGCGAATACGTGTGCGGCTGAAATACCGCCCACACGCGCCCAAAGCCCATTTCCATCGCGGCGGTAAGCGTTGCCGTAAGCTCAGTGGGATGGTGCGCGAAATCGTCCGCCACGGTGATGCCGCAGGGCTTTCCGAGAATTTCAAACCGGCGGTGCACACCCGTGAATTTTTCGAGATTCTCCGCAATCAGCGCGGGGGAATCGCCCAGGTAGTGCGCTGCGGCGAAGGCCGCCATCGCGTTTAATACGTTATGCTTTCCCGGTACGTTGAGCGTAACGTGCGTGAGCGCTTCGCCGCGGTAAATCACATCGAAATGCTGAACCGCGCCGTGGCTTACCGTAAGGTTTGCCGCGCGGTAGTCGTTATGCTCACCAAAACCGTAAAGCAGCCTGTCAAGGCTTATATCTTCTACCGCGTCCAGGGTGTTCTGGTCGTCGCCGTTCAACACGAGTAGGCGGCTCGTTTGTTCGGCAAATTTATGAAAAGACTTTTTGATGTTGTCCAGATTTTTAAAGTAGTCGAGATGGTCGGCGTCGATATTGAGGATAATGGAGATTGCGGGCGTAAGCTGCAAAAACGTGTCTACATACTCGCACGCCTCGCAGACGATGATGTCGGACTGCCCGACGTAGCTGTTCCCGCCGATATAGGGCAGCTTTCCGCCGATAATTGCCGACGGGTCGAAGCCGCTGCCGATGAGCACCTGGGAAAGCATGGCGGTCGTCGTGGTCTTGCCGTGCGTACCGGCAACCGCAATGGAGCGGTTGTACCGTCTTGTAACGGCGCCCAGCATTACGGAACGTTCAATTGCCGGAATACCGTTTTCAATCGCGGCTACCAGCTCCGGGTTTTCCTTTTTGACAGCCGCCGTGTAGACGACGAGCTGCGCGCCTTCTATATTTTCAGCTTTATGCTCCATAGATACCTGAATGCCGTATCCTTTTATCCTGTCCAGCGTGTCGGATTCGTTTACGTCCGAGCCGCTCAGTTCAAAGCCTTCCGCATGCAGGATTTCCGCCAGCGGGCACATGCCGGAGCCGCCAATCCCGATAAAATGAACGCGCTTGACGTTATCCAAAAGCTTATCAGTATCCAAACAAACACTTCCAATCCAAACATAGTACATTTTATTATAGTACGCAGCCGCCGGAAAATAAATAGTTTTTTCATTTTCCGGCAAACTTTTGCCCTTTTGTTGCAAGCTAAACGAAAAAACGGAAAAATACTGTACCGGTGTGTAAAAATTCAGGGGACGCCGCGATTGTTTTTCCGTATACGGGATGCTATAATCAAAGTAACATGCGTCCGCATCAGGAATGCATAGGCCCATGCGGCGGAGCCGACGAATCGATATGGAGGGTTTTACATGAAAAAATTATTATGTGTACTATTGAGCCTTTTGATGCTCGCGGGTGCTGCGGCTTTTCCTGCAGGGGCGGCTAAGGCTGGAACGGCTTCGCAGGGTGCGGTGTCAACCGAAGAACCGCTGGGCTACGGGAGCGTAACGCTTGCGGAGAATATAGGCGCTAATACCCACAGCCTGCGCGCGTCCGACAGCATGAGCAAGGCGCTGTCGGACGCGGTGAGCGCGGTGAAGAATTATAAAAGCGAAATCGACATCAGCGATTATAACATACCGGTCAGCCGTGTCGGAGAGCTGCAGGAAAGGCTGATATACGATAACCCGCAGTTTTACTATATGTCCAATACCATGTATTACAGCTATTATGAGGACACGAATATAATCGCTGTGCTTATGTTTGAGTATGTGATTCCGAAAACTGAGCTGCCGCAGGCGCAGAAAAAATATGAGGCCGCTGTTTCCGCGCTTTTAAAGCAGGCGGAAGGCCTGCCAACAAGCATGGAGAAGGCGCTCGTTCTGCACGACGCCATCGCGCTTTCCTGCGAATACGATGAAGCGGCTGCCGATACCGAGGTGTTCCCTTTTAACGCTTACGGCTGCCTTGTCGATAAGAAGGCGGTCTGCCAGGGCTACGCGCTCGCGTATAAGGATTTGCTTGACAGGCTCGGCATCGATTGTATCGTCGTGGCAAGCGAGGAAATGAACCATGCGTGGAACATGATAAAGCTCGACACTAGCTGGTACCATGTCGATATTACCTGGGACGACCCGGTTCCCGATTCGCTGGGGTATGCCGACCACCTGTTTTTCCTGAAAAGCGACGCGGCTATTTCCTCCAAGGGATACGACCATACGGGCTGGGCCTCTCCCTACAAGGCGGTCAATTCCAGGTATGACAACGCGTTTTGGAACAGCGTGACAAGCGCAATCCTTCCGCTTGGCGGACGTTATTATTATTCGGATTTGGATTTCAACCTATGGTCGCGCGATATGGCGGCGAACCGGGCGGAAAAGCTTTCTGTTACAGTAGGGCAATGGCCGGTATGGGGAGAAAGCGGCGTCAATTATACTGTGAGCTTTGCGAATGTAGCCGCAGGCGCAAACGTTCTTTATTACAACACGCCGGAAAAAATTTACGCGTACTATCCTGCAAGCGGAACAACGCAGGAAGTGTTTGCGGCCGATATTTCAAAAGGGTACATTTACGGAATTGCTTTCCGGGACGGCAAGCTTGCCTATACGCTGAAGCAGGACCCGGATTTTCAGGATAAAATATATTTTACAGATATCAAGCTCGCCGACAGAACGGTAGTAGAGCCCTTTGCCAAGGGCGACCCGACCGGAGACGGGCGCATCAAGATAGACGATGTGCTCTATATCCAGAAGGAGATCGTGCGGCTTCTCAATTTCAACGAGACGGAAAAGAACGCGGCAGATGTAAATTCCGACGGAAGCGTCAGCGTGCGCGACGCGGTCGAAATACAAAAGCTGATAGCGGGTATCATCGGCAGCTTTGACGCGGCGGCATAGGCACAAAAGATTAGCTGGACATCAGTTTTTGGGATGAACGGGCTTGCCTGTGCATCCGTGAGGAAGGATAGCATGAAGAAATTATTATGCGGGCTGTTAAGCTTTTTATTATTTTCGGGGGCCGCCGTACTGCATGCCGGAGCCGCGAAGGGAACGACGGTATCGGTTGCTGTTTCTTCCGCAGAAGAGCGGTCGGGCTATAGCTATATTTCGCTGTTCAGCGGACGGGACGATGCGGATATATTCAGTAAGGCCGGGGACGACAGCTATAATATGGCGCTTGCGGCCATGGTCCGGGCGGTAGCTAATTATGAAAAAACCGTAGATATCCGCCAATACGCGATTCCCCTCAGCCAAGGCGCACAGCTGGTAGAAGATTTAATATACAACTATCCGCAGTTTTATTATTTGGACTTCCGGGTCGGATATGTTAAAAATGAAGAAACCAATACGTTTGAAATGTTAAAGTTCAGCTACTTGATTTCCGAGGAGGAGCTGCCGCAGGCACAGAAGAGATATGAAGACGCAGTTTCTATGATATTAAAGCAGGTGCGGGGATTAAACCTGTCTTCCGATATGGATAAAGCGCTCGCCGTATACGATTTAACCGCGGTGAACTGCGAATATGATGAGTCGGCGTCGCCGTTCAAGAGCTATTTTCCCTATACAGCCTACGGCTGCCTTGCCGGCCATAAGGCGGTTTGCCAGGGCTACGCGCTTGCATATAAGGATTTAATGAACAGGCTCGGCGTCGATTGCGTTTATGTGACAAGCGATGAAATGAACCACGGCTGGAACATGGTAAAGATTGATTCGCAGTGGTATCACGCAGACGTTACCTTTGACGATGCGACAAACAAAACGCTGGGGCACCTTCAGCATAACTTTTTTCTGAAAAGCGACAAAGCGATTTCTTCGGGAGCGAATGCCCACACTGGATGGGAATCGCCTTATCAGGCGACGAGCGTTAAGTATGATTCCGCGTTTTGGAATTCATATGATAATACGGCGTCAATTGTTCCGATTGACGGAAGCTATTATAAATATTCCTATTACATCAACGGCGAAGGCGGAGCGCTCAAGCGTTACGATATGTCTTTAGGATATTATTTGGAAAGCGTTCCCCTAGATTTAGAGCCATGGAGTATTATGGTAGAAGATAATATGCTTAAGCATTATGATTACGTATCGCTGGCACATGGGAACGGAAAGCTTTATTATCATTCGTCTGAGAAAATTTACGCATTCAACCCGAAAAGCGGAAAAACAGAGGAGGTATTTACGGCCGATATGTCCTCCGGCAATTGCATCTACGGCATCGCTTTCCGTGAAGGCCGGCTTGCCTATACGCTGAAAAAAGATTGGTACGATGACGATGCTGTCTATTTTACAAATATTAAGCTCGCCGACAGAACGGTAGTAGAGCCCTTTGCCAAAGGCGACCCGACCGGAGACGGGCGCATCAAGATAGACGATGTGCTCTATATCCAGAAGGAGGTCGTGCGGCTTCTCAATTTCAACGAGACGGAAACGAACGCGGCGGATGTGAATTCTGACGGAAGCGTCAGCGTTCGAGACGCGGTTGAAATACAAAAGCTGATAGCGGGCATCATCGGCAGCTTTGACGCGGCGGCTTAAAAATATGGAGAAACGGATGAGAATATATTGGAACAAACGGCACTGAAAAAGAACGAGACAGTAAAGCTGACGATTACGGGAATGACAGCAGAGGGCAGCGGAGTGGGCCGTGTACGCGGTATGGCTGTGTTTGTTTCAAACGCGGCACCGGGGGATGAGCTCACTGTAAAAATCATCAAAACGTCAAAGCGTTACGCAATCGGCAAAATAGAAGAAATTATTATGCCGTCGCCCGCGCGTGCGGAGCAGGACTGTCCCGTGTTTCAAAGCTGCGGCGGCTGTGTTTACCGCCATCTGCGCTATGAGGCGGAGCTCGAAATAAAGGAGCGGCGCGTAAAAGACGCGCTCGAGCGAATCGGCGGGCTTCATGATTTTCGTATGAGTCCAATCATCGGCGCGCAGGAGCAGGCGCATTACCGCAACAAGGCGCAGATTCCTGTGGGAGCGGGGAAGGGCGGCGGCCTTTCTATGGGCTTTTACGCCTATAAAAGCCATAGGATTGTCGATTGTACAGCCTGCCGGCTCCAGCCGCCGGTGTTTTCAGATATTATCGCGGTATTCAGGGAGTGGGCGGAGCTTTACAAGCCCGAGCCGTACGACGAGCTTACCCATAAGGGAAAGCTGCGCCACCTGTACCTGCGCTATGGCAGGAGCACAGGGGAAACCCTTGCCGTTCTCGTTGTAAACGGCAACGGCTTAAAGGGGGAAGCAGAGCTAGCAAGGATGCTTTCAGAAAGGATAAAGGGCTTTTGCGGACTTACTGTCAATGTCAACCGGGAAAAAACAAACGTAATCCTGGGAAGAAAATTCCGGCTCGTCTGGGGCAGCGATACGATTACCGACCGGCTCTGCGGGCTCACGTTTGAGATTTCCCCGCTGTCGTTTTACCAGGTCAATCCGGCGCAGGCACAGCGGCTCTATGAGAAAGCGAAAGAGTACGCCGCGCTTACAGGAAGGGAAACGCTTTTAGACCTCTACTGCGGGACGGGAACAATCGGCCTTACCATGGCGAAGGACGCAAAAAGCCTAATCGGCGTGGAGGTAGTGGAGCAGGCCGTAATAAACGCGCGTGAAAACGCGCGGAAAAACGGAATTGAAAACGCGCGGTTTTTATGCGCGGACGCGGCGCAAGCCGCGAAACAGCTTTCGCTCGAGGGAATTCGGCCCGACGCCGTTATATTAGACCCGCCGCGCAAGGGCTGCGGGAAGGAATTAATCAAAACCGTAGTACAGATGGTGCCCGGGCGCGTTGTGTATGTATCGTGCGACCCGGCGACACTTGCCCGCGACTTAAAGCTTTTTTCGGAAAGCGGCTATCGCGTTGAGGAGCTTACGCCTGTAGACATGTTCCCAAGGACGGCGCATGTGGAATGCGTGGCGTTGCTGTCAAGGGTAAATAAATAGAAAGGTAACGGTGGTCGATGTGAAACGGGAATTAGGGATTGCGAGATGCGGCTTAGCCTGCTGCTTATGTTCGGAAAACGATACTTGCTCCGGATGCAATTCGGGTGAATGCCCTGATAAAGCGTGGTGCGAGAACAGAAAATGCTCCATTGAAAAAGGCGTTTCCAGCTGCTATTCCTGTACGGAAAGCTGCCGGAAGGGGCTTTTAACAAAAAGTAAGCCGCAGGGATTTGTTATGTTCATAAAAAGGTATGGGCTTGAAAAGCTGCTTGACTGTTTGGAGCAAAACGAAAAAAACGGGATTATATACCATCGCGAAGGGATTACCGGCGATTATGACGCGTTTGATGACGCAGAAGAGCTGATTGATTTTATTTTAACTGGAAAAAGGTAATGCTTTTGCATGTGTATTCCCCTAAGGCGTAACGCGCGGGGTGTATCATCCCGCTGTCATGCGGATAACCGCACGCGTTTTTTGCGCTTCCTATCTATCATATTCATAATATCGTTTTTTTGTTATTCAATTTCTACGGAGATTTAAATAGGATTATATCAAAGCGGGCGCCCAATCGGGCGCCCGCTTTTTGTAGGATGTAGTTTTTTATTTAGAATCG